>CBDTYP010000012.1:0-22255 GCA_965364645.1 uncultured Gammaproteobacteria bacterium
CACCGACACCGAGCCTCGAGTTCGAGACCATCGACGGCGATACCTGGCGGCTCTCCGATCAGAGTCCCGAGAACTTCACCATGATCGTGGCGTACCGCGGACTGCACTGCCCAATCTGCAAGAACTATCTGCGCGATCTGGATCGCATGAAGGGAGACTTCGACAAGCGCGGCGTCGATATCGTCGTCGTCAGCAGCGACGATCGCGAGCGCGCCGAGGAGACGAAGCGAGACTGGGAGATTTCGAATCTGACCATCGGCTATGGTTTGAGCATCGACAAGGCGCGGGAGTGGGGCCTCTTCGTGTCGACCGGCCAGGGCAAGACTTCCGCCGGCATCGAGGAGCCGCCCGTCTTCAACGAGCCGGGCCTGTTCCTCGTGCGACCCGACAAGACGCTCTACGCGTCCAATATCGTGACCATGCCCTTCACCCGGCCGCGCTTCAAGGATGTGCTTGGGGCGCTGGACGTCATCATCGAGAGAGACTATCCCGCCCGCGGCGAAGCCTGACGCCCCGACGTGTTAGGCTACGCCTCGTGGCCATCGACACAGAAGTCAAGCTGCTCGCGCGGCGGCGCACGAAGATCGTAGCGACCCTCGGCCCCGCCTCGAACGGGCCCGAGACAATCGCGCGCCTCATCCAGGCGGGCGTCAACGTATTTCGACTCAACATGTCTCACGGCGACCACGCCGGTCACCGGGAGACCTTCGATTGCGTCAGGCGCCTCGCCGAAAAGGAGAATCGCTTCATCGCGATCCTCGCCGACCTCGCCGGTCCGAAGATCCGCGTGGGCCGCTTCGTCGACGGCGCCATCGTGCTCGAGCTCGGCGACAAAGTGACCGTGACCACCCGGGACGTGCCGGGCGAAACGGGCCTCATCCCATCACAGTACGATGCACTTGCCGACGATCTCAGCCCAGGCGATCACATCCTGCTGGCGGACGGCGTGATGGAGCTCGAGGTCGACGCTATCGAGGGCACGGAGATCCGCTGCACCGTCGTCCAGGGTGGAGTGCTCGAGGATCGCAAGGGGATCAACCTGCCCCGGGTCGACGTCTCCGCGCCGTGCCTCACGGAGAAGGACAAACGCGACGCGCGCTTCCTGCTGGAGCTCGGCGTCGACTACTTCGGCCTGTCCTTCGTGCGCCGGGCGAGCGACGTGGGGGAGCTCAAGTCCATCATCGACGACTCGGGCGCCCAGGCGGGCATCGTCGCGAAGATCGAGCGGCCGGAGGCGCTCGAGGACGCCGACGCCATCGTCGACGCCGCCGACGCCCTCATGGTGGCGCGAGGCGACCTGGGTGTGGAGCTCCCACCGGAGCAGGTGCCCATCGCCCAGCGCCAGCTCGTGGACGCGGCCCGCGCCAGAAACAAGCCGGTGATCGTCGCGACTCAGATGCTGGAGTCCATGATCGAGAACGCGCGCCCGACCCGCGCGGAGGTATCCGACGTGTCGCACACGGTGCTGAGCGGCGCCGACGCCATCATGCTGTCGGGGGAGACCGCGACCGGGAGTCACCCGGTGCTGGCGGTGGAGAT
Organism: uncultured Gammaproteobacteria bacterium; assembly: GCA_965364645.1. Lineage (GTDB taxonomy): Bacteria > Pseudomonadota > Gammaproteobacteria > HK1 > HK1 > JAABYT01. The sequence continues at coordinate 1,540 of CBDTYP010000012.1, forward strand.
GATGAATCGTATCGCCATGCAGGCGGAGGCCTACCTGTGGGAACAGGGGGCCTTCGGCGACTTCGACGAGCGGGAGCGCCGCGAGCCACCGATCCCCTTCGGCGACGCGGTCGCGCGCTCCAGTGCGATGCTCTCGCGGGATCTCCTGGTGCGCGGCATCCTCGCGATTTCCCACAGCGGCATGTCGGCGGCGACCATGTCCTCGGCACGGCCCGCGGCGCCGGTGGTGTCGCTGTCCAGCAGCGCCGCCACCTGCCGGAAGATGAGCCTCATGTGGGGCGTCGTGCCCCATCAGGTGGACGACGAGGATCTGGACGACGCCGTCGAGATGGCACGGGATCGCGCCCGGGCCCTCGGCCTCGCCAAACCCGGCGAGTTCGTGCTCCTCGTGCGCGGCTTCCACGCCGACCCGATAAAGAACACACCGTCGATCACGCTCGTGCGGATCTGACCCCTATTCGACTTCGTTCCGGACCGGCTTCACAGACTCGATGTATTCCGCGATGGCGTCGATGTCGCCGGGCTTCAAGTAGGACAGTCCGTCGTCGACGACGTCCGCCATGGCGCCGCCGGCGTAGTCTCCGTCCGGCATCAATCCCTCGGACAGATAGTCCGTGAGCTCCGAGCGATCCCAGTCGCCGATGCCGGTGTCCTCGTCGGGGGTGATGTTCGGGACGCTCTCGCCTTCCGGACCGTCCTTCGTGCCGGAGTAGGCGCGATCATTGTCCACGTTGCCGAACACGGTGCGCGGCGTGTGGCACTCGCCGCAGTGGGCCATGGCCGTGACGAGATAGGCGCCGCGATTCCACTCCTTCGAGCGGCGGGAGTCGCGATGGTAGACACCCGGTCGAAAGAACAGAATTTTCCAGGCCCGGTTGGCGAGGCGCGAGCGCATATACCAGACCAGATCGTGGGGCGTATTCTCCCGTGCACTCTTCTCCACCGTACCGAGATACACCCACAGGGCGTGCATGTCTTCGCGGCGCATGCGCGTGTACGTCGTATAGGGGAAGACCGGATAGTAGCTGCTGCCGTCGGGCGCCACGCCGTGGCGAAGCGCGCGGTGAAAGTCCTTCTCGTCCCAGGCACCGATGCCATGCTCGGCGTCGAATGTGATGTTGGGACTGTAGAAGGTGCCGAAGGGTGTCTCGAGGGGGCGGCCGCCGGCGAGAAACGCGCCGTCGTTCTCCGCGTCGGTGTGGCAGGTGACGCATCCCGACGCGCGCAGCACGTAGGCGCCGCGCTTTTTCAAAGCCTCGTCGTCGCCGGCGGTCTCCGCGACCACCGGCGTGAGGAATGTCAGAAGAAATGGGGCGAGCAACGCCCGCCCCATCGAAGCCAGAGCGTTCAGGACTTCTTGGCGCGATATTTTTTGTGGCAGGCCTTGCAGGCCTCGCCGACTGCGCCCAGCTTGGCGCCCGCGGCCTCGGGCCCGGACTTCGCAGCAGTAAGGAAGTCCTCGGCCGCGGTCTGCAGGGCCGTTATCTTCTGCTTGAAGTCGTCCGGATCCTCCCAGATTTTGTCCTTCGCCCGGGTCTTACCGCCCGATGTCTTCTGCTTGAAGGCGTTCGGCAGGACCTTCGTCGTATCCCTGAGTCCCGTCACCTGGGTCACGAGATCATCCGTGTAGGGGACCTTTCCCTTGATGATGGCGACGGCCCCACCGATGTGCCCGCTCAAGGCCTTCATGGCCGACTGCCGGTACTTGATGTACGCCTTGTCATCCGCACTCACTGAAAGAGCTACCCCTGCCGACAGGGCAATGGTGCTCCCGATCATCACTATCGCCTTGGTGAACGTTCTCATCCCTTCCTCCTCATCAGTGCGTTGTTGTCGACAACGGGCAACGCGCGGACCGGGCTCGGTACGCCCCCCGCAACGCGACCCCTGAAGTGTAGATAGCCGGTTTCCCCATTCAGTTCCATTCCAACGCCTGGATCTCGGGGACATTCTTCGCGATGACCCCGGCGTCGTGGGGCGCCTGGAAGAGCGCCACCAGGTGACCGCGCGGATCCACGAGAAAGATGGCCGCCGTGTGGTCCACCAGGTAGTCGCCGCCGGCATCCGGCTCGCCGAGGATATAGAGAATGCCAATCTGGCGCGCGAAGGCCTTCAGATCCGGCTCTGCGCCCGTAACTCCCAGGAATTCCGGGCTGAAGTGGCTCACATAGGCGGCCATGTGGTCGAGGGTATCCCGAGCCGGATCCACGGATACGAAAACGACCTGGGGCGCTTCGGCGTCGGTATCCGCGCCGGCCATCATGGCGAGGGCGTTCTTCAGCACCGACATGGTCACCGGGCATACGTCGGGACAATGGGTATAGCCGAAGAAGAGCAGCGTCCAGCGGCCCTTCAGCCGCTCGAGGGTGAACGGCTGGCGGTGGTGATCCTCGAGCGCGATGGCGGTGAGCGCCTTCGACTGGGGCCACAGCAGGCCGTCGATCTGCGGCGGGACGGTGCGCGACGTCAAGTAGGACGCGACTCCGCCCAGCGTCAACGCAGCCAAGGCCACGGCCACGATCAGGAGTTTGTGGCCGCCGAGGCCGCGGGCTCGATTCAATCTTCGTCCGCTGCCGGGTTGAAGTCCGAGGCGAGCTGCTTCTGGATCATCGCCGGAACGGGATCGTAGTGGCTGAACTCCATGGAATAGGAGCCGGCGCCGCCGGTGACGGACTTCAACTCCGACTGATAGCTGTCGAGCTCACTCAACGGCACCTGACCCGTTACGGTCAACATGCCGCCGCTGCCGGTGGCGGTGCCGCTGATGCGGCCCCGTTTCGAGGACAGATCGCCCGTGATATCCCCCATGTTCTCCTGGGGAACCGTCACGTGAATGTCCACGACCGGCTCCAGCACGATGGGGTTGGCCTTGTCGATAGCATCGAGAAACGCCTTCTTACCGGCCGCGACGAAGGCCACCTCTTTCGAATCCACCGCGTGGAACTTCCCGTCGTGCACCGTCACGCGCACGTCCTGGAGCGGATACCCCGCGACGGCGCCCGACTCGAGCACCTGGCGCACGCCCTTTTCCACCGCCGGGATGAACTGATGGGGAATGACGCCCCCGACGATCTTGTCGACGAACTCGAACCCGCCGCCGCGTTCCATGGGCTCCACGCGCAGGTACACCTCGCCGAACTGCCCGGCGCCGCCGGTCTGCTTCTTGTGGCGGTGATGGCCCTCGGCGGGCTTGCGGATGGTCTCGCGGTACGCGATCTTCGGCGGGCTGGTCTCGACCTCGACGTTGTAACGCTCGGCCATCTTCTCCAGCACCATGCGCAGGTGCAGGTCCCCCAGACCCCGGATCACGGTCTCGTTCATCGTCGCGTGGTGTTCGACCACGAAGCACGGATCTTCCGCGCTCAGCTTATGGAGCGCGTCGGAGAGCTTCTGCTCGTCGCCCCGCGTCTTGGTCTGGATGGCGAGACCGAACATGGGCGCCGGCAGGGCGAGCGCCACGGGATGAATCTCGTCTTCCTCGTGGGAGTCGTGCAGCACGCAGTCGAAGAAGATCTCGTCCACCTTGGCGACGGCGCAGATGTCCCCGGGGACGCCTGCGTCCACCTCGTTGTGGTCCTTGCCCTGGACCTTGAAGAGATGCCCGACCTTGAATGGCTTGCGCCCGTCGGCGACGAAGAGCTGGCTGTCCTTGGTGATGGTGCCCTGGTGGATCCGGAAGATGCCCATCTTGCCGACGAAGGAATCGATGGTGACCTGAAAGACGTGGGCGAGCGCGTGCTTGGAAGGGTCGGGCTCGATGGTGACGGGCTCGCCGTTCTCGCCATCGCCCTTGACGAAGGGCGGCGGATTGCCTTCCGTGGGATTCGGCATCAGGCGCGCAATGACTTCCAGCAACTCCGCGATGCCGGTGCCGTTCTCGCCGGAGGTAAAGCAGACGGGCACCAGATGGCCTTCGCGAAGCGCCTGCTCGAAAGCATCATGAAGCTTTTCCGGCGCGAGCTCCTCGCCATGCTCGAGATAGAGCTCCATCAGCTCCTCGTCCACCTCCACGACCTGATCGATGATGCGGGTATTGGCCTCGGACACCGAAGAGAAATCCGTCTCGCTGTCGGCGGGGCTGAAGAAACAGTCGGCGACGGACTTGCCGCCATCCGTGGGCAGATTAATGGGCAGGCACTCGGTCCCGAACTCTTCGGTGATCTCAGTCAGGACGCCTTCCAGATCGGTGTCCTCGGCGTCGATCTTGTTGATGATGATCATCCGGCAGAGGCCACGCTCGGCGGCCGCTTCCATCATCCGGCGCGTGCTCATCTCGATACCGGAGCGCGCGTCAACCACGACAGCCACGGTCTCGACAGCGGGCAGCGCGATCAGCGCGCGCCCGAGAAAGTCGGGGTAACCGGGGGTGTCCAGGAGATTCACGTGCTTGCCGTCGTAATCGAGGCTCGCGATGGCGGTGCTCAGCGAATGCTGGTGTTCTTTCTCCTGGGGATCGAAATCGCAGACGGTGGTTCCTCGCGCGATTTCCCCGAGCGCGGCGACGGCACCGGTCTTGAACAGCATGGCCTCGGCGAGCATGGTCTTACCAGTGCTGCCGTGACCAACCAGGGCCACATTGCGGATGTCCTGCGTGGTGTAGTCGGGCATGGGTACTCCTCCGTCTCCCTGTCTTGTTCTTCTGTCGGGCGGATGACCGTCGGTGAAGCCGGAAATTTAAGGGCATCCGCACGCGGCTTGCTGGCTCAAGTATTAAAAATCGCGGTCGAGGACGCAAGACGGACCGGGCTCGGGGCCGGATCAGGGTAAATTCGAGGGGGAGTCGAGGGGATTTGGGGGGGATTCAGGACGGATTTCGGGGGACGGGGACTCAGTCGTCGCCGTGGCGGGCCAGGAGAGACAGGCCCCGGGGGGTCACATAGCCTTCCGAGCTCACCAGGCCCAGGCGGACCGCCTCGTGGAAAAGCTGCTCTTCCCTGCCGTTGCGCAAGTAAACCAGGCCATCACCGTATCGATGACCCAGGAGCTTGAGGATTCCCTGGTCCACGTCATCGGCCTGCCGTTGTGCTTCCTGAATCGCCATTTCCTCACGTTCCGTCATGTTGCACTTACGGGTCCTGGCGGGAAACCCGTAACTGTTCAGATGGGGGCGAACTCTGCCCGTATCAATGAATTGAATGCCTTCGTATGGCTTTAGCATTCACCAAAATACGTGTCAACGAAGAATAGGAAGTTAAGGCGCAATGTGGAGAATTCTTAACCCGGACGCCGATGCGGTCACACTAATTGCTCTCTCAGGGCAGATGCTCGGCGGCGAGATAGTCGTGGGATTGCATCTCGGCCAGACGGCTGCGCGCGCGGTCGAAACGTACGAGCAGACGTGTGCCGGCGTACAAGTCTTCGGGCAGCGCGGAGGCCGAAACGATCAGATTTACATTCCTCTCGTAGAGCTCGTCCACGAGGTGAATGAAGCGCACGACCCGGTCACGTTGCTCGTCATCCATGGCGGGTACATTCGAAAGCAGCACGGTATGAAAGCGGCGGGCGATCTCGATGTAGTCGCCGGCCGATCTGGGCGTCTCGCAGATGGCCGCGAACTCGAACCAGACGACGCCGTCGGCGATGGCCCGGGTCTCGATATCCCGCCCCGCGACGCCCAAGGGCGCGCCCATACGGACGTCGTCGGGGGCCAGCGATTCGAAGCAGCGCAGTAGGGCCTCCTCGGCGCCGGCGCCGAGCGGCGAATAGTAGATCTCGCTCCGCTCCAGAACCCGCAGGCGATAGTCGACGCCGCCGTCGAGCTCCACGACATCCGTGTGGCTCTTGATGAGGTCGATGGCGGGGAGGAACTGCTCGCGCTGCAGGCCATCCCGGTAGAGGTCGTCGGGGGAGATGTTCGATGTCGCCACCAGGGTCACACCGCGGGAGAACAGCGCGTCGAGCAGGCGCCCGAGCAACATGGCGTCGGTGATGTCGGAGACGTGAAACTCATCGAAACAGATGATCCGGGTCCGCGCTGCCAGGTCTTCCGCGACCGCGTCCAGGGGGTCCCGGCGCTCCCCGAGATCCCGCAGCTTCCTGTGTACCGTCTGCATGAAGCCGTGAAAGTGCACCCGCATCTTGTCCGGGAACGGCAGGGATCCATGGAGCGAATTGACGATGTGAGTCTTGCCGCGTCCGACCCCGCCCCAGAGATAGAGACCCCGCGCCGGCGCCGCCTCGGCGCGGCCGAACAGATCGCGAACCCGCCCGATGAGACCGCCGCCCCTCTCCGGGCTCTGCACGAGCTTCTCGTAGAGTCGTTGGGTGTACTCGACCGCTCGCCGCTGCGCGGGATCGGGCAGGAGCTCGCCACGTTCGAGCTCGGCTAGATAGGATTCCATGGGCGTCATGGGGACTGGACTCGGCGCTCGGCGGCAGCTTCAGCGTTGGTCGAGGTCAGGGACCTAACGATGACGTGTCGCCACCTGCAGGCGGGGCGACCCGTGGCGCACCCACTGCCCGGAGTTCTTCTCGATGAGCTCGGGCCAGATCTCGTCTGCATCCCGATCGAAGACGAGGGATTCCTCCCCGGGAGAGAGAAACCAATCACCACGGGAGATCTCGCTGTCCAGCTGACCGGGGCCCCACCCGGCATAGCCCACATAGGCATGAAAGGACCCGCTCTTGCCGTCCGTCGAGACCACCTCTCGCAAGGTCTCCATGCTGGAGCTGACATAAGTATCGGCGAACACGCGCCCGGACCCCTGCGGGTGACTATCGGAACGCATCAGCAGGACGATGCGGTCTTTCGAGACCGGTCCTCCGACGTACACGATGTCCACCCGTGCCTTCAGCTCCTCGATGTCGGGAAGGAGATCGGTCAGCTGCAGCTTGGTCGGCCGGTTGACGATGAGACCCAGCGCGCCCTTGGCATCGTACTCGAGCAGGAGGACGACGCTCTCGGAGAAATTCGGATCGACGAGATCCCGGCTGGCGACCAGGAACATCCCCCGCGCGGGACCGTAGCTTGGAGGACGCGCGTCCGGCGCGGCGGCGGCGGGGAAGATGCCGTTACCCGCCTGCTCCGCGAACGCCGAGCACGACAACACCAACGCCGCCGCAAGCACGGCCATCGTCGCCGAATGTCGAACGGCTGGAATCATAGTCGCTGCGGATCGTTAATTCGGGGACAGTATACCTATTTCGCCCAGGCGGCCGAATCGGGGGTCGAGGCGAAATAGGTATACTGTCCCTGAATAAATGAGGGGCGAAAAAAAGGCCGCGAAGCGCGGCCCAAGTTAGGGGAGGAGACTGATTCGACCGGGGCTGCTCACCCTGCGGCCCCTGTGGTCGAATCGACCGTCAGAACTATCGTCTATGTCTCTTCAATAAAAATTGTGGCACACAGACTGAGAATCATTTGCGACGGACTTCACAGAATGGGAAACTAAGTCATACCCGCCAGAAAACGGGAACCTATTGATTTAAATACAATTTTAAGGAATCAGGCAGGATCTGCCCGGTGTGCGGCGAGCCACCGGCGCGCACGGGCCGCGAGCTCCCGGCTGCCGGCGGCGTCGAGGCCACCGGGGCGAAAGCGGTATCGATAGTGCAGCGGCAGCACCTCGCGCAGCAGCTCGCCGGTGCCGGGCACCGCGCCGGTCTCCTCCAGCCGATGAAGCCACGACCGCGTCGACTCACCGGCCCGGCGATCGTGTCCCGCGGCGAGCAGCTGCCGCTCGATAGCATAGAAGGCCGAGTCCATCCCCTGGCGGACACCCTCGCCTCCATCGGGAGCATCGCCGCCGCTATCGCGCCGAATCCTCTGCCGCCGCGCCATGCGCCACAGCAGAATCACCAGCAGCGGCAACACCATCCACAGCATCCAGTTCTTGTCGCTTTCTTCGGTCTCTTCCCAACGCCACTCGGCGAACAGGAACGCGAGCCAGGATCCGAGATCGTAGGCCGGTTGCCACCAGGATGGGTCGGCGGACTCAAGGGCCGACCACACGGCGGGCGTTGTGTCGATGTCGCGCCAGCGGCCGTTGACCCAGACGAGGGCCCAGGAGTGCGCGTGGCGTCGCCGGACGATGTAACGATCCTCGAGCTCGCTGTACTCCTGCACCGAGTACCCCGTCGCGTAACGCGCGGGGATACCGGCGGCGCGCAACAGGAGCACCGTGGAGGTGGCGTAGTACTCGCAGTGGCCGCTACGGCTCTCGAGGAGAAACTCCGCCAGCGGTGTCGCCTGCTTGCGCGGCGCCTTAAGGCTCAGGGTGTATGAGAAGCCATTGGAGAAGAATCGCCGCACGCGCTCCACCGACGCGCGATCGCGACCGGCATCGAGATCGAGACGCGCCGCGAGTCCGCCGAAGAGCTCCCGCAGCTCCTTCGGCACTGCCAGATCGGCGGCATCGGGCGCGGCCTCCACGAACGCGTAAGGCGTGTAGTGGGCGCGGAAACTCACGACTTCCGGACCGCGCAGCACCTTGAGCGCTCCGAGGCTGTTGCGGTATACGCCGTCCACCGGAATGCTCGAGATCCGGCGCGTACCCCCCGGCACCACGAGCAGGCCCTTCCCGCCCGGCAGGTACGCGGCGATGGATACGCTCGGCAGCTGCGCCGGCTCCTCGGCGACGTGCCAGGCCGTGCCCTCCGCGCTGGATCGAAGCTCGCTGAAACGCGAGCGCCCCGATATCCACATGTTATGAGAGAAAGTCTGGTAGCTCGCCTCGTGCAGCAGGGTCGGCAGCTGTCCCTTCGACTCGGGTTTCACCCGCAGCACGATGCGATCGGAGAGCTTCAGCTTGCCGATGTGCCCGATGGCGGTATAGGCGCGATAGGGATCGCCGCGCGCGGCGATGCGTTCCTCCAGGTAAGCCATGGCGAAGGGCTCGACGATGCGGCGCAACTTCAGTGTGCCCGCCTGCAACAGGAGACAGGCGACCAGCGCGGCGACCGTTACGAGCGCCCAGCTCGCGGCGCCGTAGCGCCGCGGACGATTGATCCACAGCATCCACACCACCAGGGCCGCCACCGAGGGCAGGAGCAGCCGGTAGTGGGCGCCGCCCCCCGACGCGGAGACCATGCACACAACGACGTAGGTGAGGCGCAGATCGACGCCGCCCGGGTCGGGGATGTTGCCGCGGGCGACCGCGGCGCGCACCGACCAGAACAGGGCCGTGTAGTCGATGCGCTCCCGGGTGCTGTAGAGCTGTGTCAGGACGAGCGGAAACATGGCCACGGGCAGCCACAGGAGAATTCCGTAGATGCCGCTCGGTCCGCTCCCATCGAACTGATAGATGGCGAGCAGAACGAAACCGACGGTGCTCGCATCGGCGATGCGTTGAAAGTCCTTGTCGGAGAGATCCCATCGCCAGGGGATCCATCGCGGCAGCTCGATGATGAGGGCGAGCGGCACCGCGACAGCCAGGAGATCGTTATGCCAGCCCCACAGGAGCAGGGCGGCGGCCAGCACGCCGGTGGCAAGCCTCACGGCGACAGCTCCGCCAACGCCGGCGCCAGGCGTTGCGGTGTCAGCACGCGGAAACGATCCGGTTGATCCGCCATCGGACCCGGCTCCGGCGACACCTCGTCGAGAGCCTCATCCATCAGCAGCACGAGCACCGGCACGCCGCTGCGGCGCAGCCGCGCCACGAGCTCGCGCCGCTCATCGTCCCACGCCAGCAGCACGCAGACGCACGAGCTCAGCTCGCCGGCCCGTTCGTCGATGCACTCCTTCAGCATCGCGAACTCTTCACGGGGACGCGACTCGACACAGGCGAGCGCCTCCAGCACGCCATCGAGGGAGCCCAGGCCCGCGCCCGCGGACACGCGATGCACGCATGCGCCGACGAAGATCAGATCCAACGCGCCGCGCAGGGCCGCCGGTCCCGATGCGACGAAGGACGCCGCTACCGACACCGCCGCCTCGAAGCGCGCCGGCGGCGCGTCCTCCGGCAGCCAGGTGTCGAGTATCAGCGCCTGACGCACGAAGCAGGTCTCGAAGAACTCCTTGACGATGGGCACGCCGAGGCGCGCCCAGCCCTTCCAGTCGATGTGCCTCAGGGGGTCACCGGGGCGGTACTCCCTCAGCATCGCGAACTCTTCGACGCCGGAGGTCGACGCCGCCTGACTCAACCCCCCGGGCTTGTCGCGCAGCGTGCCCGTCCACGCGGTCCAGTTCACCGGGTAGCGCTTCGGCAGCACGAGCACCGACTCCCGGAGCGAGATGCGCTTGCGCGCGTTGAAGATCCCCATGGGATCGGGCCGCAGGATGCTGCAGCCGGCGAGCCTCACGTAGCCCCGGCGAAGGGGCCGCCATTCGACGGCAACCTCGACCCGCCCGCCCGCGGGCACGTCCGGTATCGGGACCGGACGCGGCGCGGCGCCGACCCGCCGGCGATGGGCGGAGACCCATTTGGTGTAACCCGTCAGGCTTTTGCCGGCGGGGACGATGCCCGATGGGCGCGCATGTTCCTGGAGCAGGAGGCCACGCTGTACCCGCCGCGAGTGATTCTCCACCTCGACCGTGTAGCCGAACTTATCGCCCTCGCTCGCGTAGCGGGGCAGACGGCGACGAACCGTGATCGACGGGCGAAAGGTGAGCGCGGCGAGCATCGCCACGATGAGCAGGGCCATCGCCAGGAGCGCGAGCTGATAGGCGAGGTTCGCGCGGGTATTGACGCCGAACACGCCCGCGAGGACGAGCAACCCCACCAGCAGCATACCCAGGCTCGTGAAGCGTTGCTTGAACCAGCCGTCGATCCGGTGGACGGCTGTATGGGTACGGTGGAGCAGGCGCTTGATCACGGCTCTCTCGGCGGCCCCGATGCTCGCGTCAGGTGGGGACCCGTACGCGATCGAGAACCTGGGAGACGACGCCGTCGGCGTCCTGGCCCGAGTAGCGTGCCTGGGGATCCATGACGAGGCGGTGGGCGATCACCGGCGCCGCGATCTCCTGGATGTGCTCCGGCGTCACGAAGTCGTTGCCGTCGAAGAGCGCGAGCGCCTGGGCGCATTTCATCACCGCGAGGGATGCACGGGGGCTCGCGCCGATCAGCACGCCGTCGGCTTCCCGGGTGGCGACGATGAGATCCACTACATAGCGTTTGAGCTCATCGGAGAACGCGACGGCGCGCACACCCTCGCGCAGGCGCTCGATGTCGCCGTGGCTGCTGACAGCCTCGAGACTGTCCAGCGGATGTCGGCTGCTCTGGTCGGAGAGTATCTGCACCTCCTCGGAGGCCGCGACGTAGCCGAGGCTGAAGCGCAGCGCGAAGCGGTCCATCTGCGCCTCCGGCAGGGGGTAGGTACCCTGGAACTCGATGGGATTCTGAGTGGCGATGACGAAGAACAGCGAATCCAGGGGCCGGCGCACCCCATCCAGGCTCACCTGCCCCTCGCCCATGGCCTCGAGCAGCGCCGACTGGGTGCGCGGTGAGGCCCGGTTGATCTCGTCGGCCAGCAGGATGTTGGTGAAGACGGGCCCTTCGTGAAATTCGAAGTTCTGCTCCCGCTGATTGAACAGCGACACCCCGAGGATGTCGGCGGGAAGCAGGTCCGGAGTGAACTGGATGCGCTGGAACTCGGCGTCGATGGAGCAGGCGAGCGCCTTGGCGAGCGTCGTCTTGCCGGTGCCGGGCACGTCCTCCAGCAACACGTGGCCGCCGGCCGCGAACGCCGCCAGGAGCTTGCGGATGGCCTCCGACTGGCCCCGCATCACCTTGCCGATGTTGTCCTGGATCCGGCCGTAGGTATCGGCGGCCGTGCTCCACAGGGGTTCCGGATCGGGTGTGCTCATGTCACGAGACAGTATGGGCCGAGTTGCCATCGATTTCTCCACAGACCATCATCATTTCAGATGCGCGAAAAGATTCTCCAGACCATCAGACCTCTCAGCGCCGTGGGCGGCGCCGGCGACGCGGATGCCGAGGGGCTCCCCGCGCCCGTGGGCGACCACGATTTGAACGCCGCGCCCCGGGCGGATGCGCCCCTCACCCCCGCGGCCGTGCTGGTGCCCCTGGTGGAGCGCTCCCGGGGTCTTCAGGTGCTGCTGACCCAGCGCACCGACCATCTGCACGACCACGCGGGCCAGGTGAGCTTTCCCGGCGGCCGCCGCGAGCACTCCGACGCCGACTCCGTGGAGACGGCGCTCAGGGAGACCCGCGAGGAGATCGGGCTCGCGGATGACTTCATCGAAGTCGTCGGCTTGCTGGACGATTACGAGACAGGCACGGGATTCCGGGTCACGCCGGTGGTGAGCTTCGTGAGCGAAGGCTTCACCCTGGCTCTCGACAGCTTCGAGGTCGCGGAGGCCTTCGAAGTTCCCCTGGACTATCTCTTCGACCCCGCCAATCACCAGACCCGCAGCCGCGATTTCAACGGCCGCCGGCGCACCTATTACGTGTTCGAATACCGGAACCGCCTGATCTGGGGCGCCACCGCCGGCATGCTCATGAATCTATATCGTCGGGTAAGCGGCGAGGCTTGAGGGAATAGCGGGTTAAAACCCCACCGCGGCGCCGTCCGCGCGGGGCTCGCTGCCGGCGGCGTAGCCGCCCTCTTCCAGGCGCAGGATTATCTGGCCGCGGCCGAAGCTCAGGCGGTCCGCGGCCACCACGGGCCGGTGTCCGCGCCTGGCGAGCGCCGCGATCAACTGCGGATCGGTCTCGGGCTCCACCGCGACCTCGACGCCTTCCTTGAGTTGCCAGCGGGGCGCGTCCAGGGCGGCCTGGGGATTGAGGCCGTGATCCAGCATCGCGCTCAACACCTGCAGGTGGCCCTGGGGCTGCATCTCCCCGCCCATGACGCCGAAGGGACCGACAGGCGCGCCGTCCTTCGTGATGAAGCCCGGGATGATGGTGTGCCGCGGGCGCTTGCCCGGCGCCGCCACGTTGGGATCGTCCGGATCCAGACCGAAGCCTGACGCCCGGTTCTGCAGGGACACGCCGATCTCCGGCACGACGACGCCGCTGCCGAAGCCGCTGAAGTTGGACTGGATGTAGCTCACCATCATTCCGTCCCCATCGGCGGCCGCCAGATACACAGTGCCGCTGCCGGGCGGGCGGCCGGCCTCCGGCACCCGCGCCTCGTCGCCGATGAGGGCGCGGCGGCTCGCGAGGTAGCCCGGGTCCAGCATCCCCGCAACGGGGACGGACGCGAAGTCCATGTCGGCCACGTACCGATAGGCATCTGCGAAGGCGAGTTTCATCGCCTCGATCTGCAGGTGCCAGGCCCGCTCGCCGCCGAATGCCAGGGCGGCCATGTCCTCGTCTTCCAGCAGCCCGAGCGCGATCAGCGCGGCGATGCCCTGGCCGTTGGGGAGCATCTCCCAGATGTCGTGGCCACGGTAGGAGATGCCGATGGGGTCCACCCACTCGCCGTGGTGGGCGGCCAGATCGCCTTCGGCCAGATCCCCGCCGGTGGCATCGGCGTAGGCGGCGATCTGCCGGGCTACGTCACCCTCGTAGAAGTCCCGGATGCCGCGCTCGGTGAGTGCCCGCAGGCAGGCGGCGTGTCCCGGGCTGTACCAGCGCTGGCCGGCAACGGGAATAGTGCCGTCCCGGGTGAAGACCTCCCGCCAGCCCGCCATGTCGGGGTCCCCGCCGAGGAACGTGGGCGCCGCGTTCCGCCACAGTTGGGAGACGACCGGCGAGACCGGGAAACCTCGCTCGGCATAGGCGATGGCGGGCGCAGTCAGCTCGGCGAAGGGGAGCCGTCCGAAACGTTCGTGGAGCTCCTGCCAGGCCGCCGGCGCCCCGGGGACGCTGACGCTTGGCCAACCCCGCTCCGGCATGGTGGCGTGCCCCTGGGTCCGTAGCGCTTCCGCGCTCGACGCTGCAGGCCAACGGCCGGAGCCGTTGTAGCCGTGGAGCTTGTCGCCGTCCCAGACGATGGCGAAGGTGTCGCTGCCGATGCCGTTGGACGTGGGCTCCAGCACCGTGAGAGCGATAGCTGTCGCGATGGCTGCGTCCACGGCGCTGCCGCCATTGCGGAGCATCGCGAGACCCGCGCTGGCGGCCAGAGGCTGGCTCGTGGCCACGACGCCGTTCGGCGCCAGCACGGCGCTGCGTCGGGACGGGCTGGGATAGTCGGTGAAGCTCATGGCGCGGGGATCTTATCACCTCGGTAATGGAGTGCGCGGCAGGAAGCGCCTTTCGTCGAACCTGCTTAAGGGTTAGGATCTCCGGCCTCGCGCCAACCGATGAAACCACCCGGCGCAGTCGGCGGGCAGTCGAAGCCCGCACGTTGAACAATAACGACATTCCCAGTATCTGGAGGCATCATGAAGTCATTAAAGAGGTCCATCTTCAGGGTCCTGATGGGCATCGGCGCCCTGTCCCTGCTGGTAGCCGGCGCGGCCCATGCAAAGGTCGAGGGCGACACCATCGTCCTCGGTTCGGCCATCTCGCTGACCGGTAAGTATTCCACCAACGGCATCCACGCCAAGAACGGCTACGAGCTCGCGGTCAAGAAGATCAACGAGACGGGCGGCGTCAAGGTCGGCGGCAAGTCCTACAAGCTCAAGGTCGTCTACTACGATGACGAGTCGACTCCCGCCCGCGGCGCGCAGCTCGCCGAGCGCCTGATCAAGCAGGACGGCGTGAAGTACATGCTCGGGCCGTACAGCTCGGGCCTGACCAAGGCCGTCGCGCCGGTCACGGAGAAGTACAAGATCCCCATGGTGGAAGCGGAAGGCGCGTCACGGTCTCTGTTCACGCAAGGGTACAAGTATCTCTTCGCGGTGCTCTCGACTTCTGAGCAGTATCTCGCGAGCTCCATCGCGCTGGCCGCCGAGATCGCCAAGAAGAACGGCAAGAAGCCCGGAGACGTCAAGGTCGCCATGGCATTCGAGAACGATCCTTTCTCGCTCGACGTGCGTGCCGGCGTCATCGACGACGTCAACAAGCACGGCATGAAGATCGTCGTCGACGACAAGCTGCCCCGGGATCTCAGCGACATGTCCGCGACGCTGACCAAGGTGAGGGCGTTGAAGCCCGACCTGCTGGTTGTCTCCGGGCACTCGAAGGGCGCGGCCACCGCCGCTCGGCAGATCAAGGAAATGAAGATCGACGTGCCGATGATCGCCATGACCCACTGTGAGTCGGCGAAGGTCGTAGACAAGTTCGGCGCCTCGACGAATGGGTTCCTCTGTCCAACGCAGTGGGCCGAGACCCTCTCTTACAGCGATGACATGTTCGGCTCCGCGGCCGACTACGACAAGCTGTTCAAGGCCACCTTCGACGGTTACAAGAACGTGCCCTACCAGTCGGCCCAGGCCTCGGCGGCCGTGATGGTCTGGAAGGATGCCTTCGAGCGTGCCAACTCCTTCGACACGGACAAGCTGCGCGACGCGATCGCCGACACGGACATGAAGACGTTCTACGGCGGCATCAAATTCTCGGAGGCCGGCAACAACTTGGCCAAGCCGATGGTGCTGCGTCAGATCCAGGATGGAAAGTTCAACGTGGTGGCTCCTTCGAAGTGGGCTTCTCACGCGGTCGACTGGCCGCGCAAGGCGCAGTAACAACCATCACACCACGCGCTCGAGTTTGCGCGTAGGAAATTGCCCCCGCCCGCGGGCGGGGGCGCATTTTCTCCGAGGGGGGAGACGATGCTGGACAACCTGGCGGTGCTGTTCCAGGCACCGGTCCTCAGCATCCAGCTGCTTCTGGACGGTCTGCTGATCGGCGCCATCTTCGCCATGGCAGCCTACGGGCTCGCCCTCGTCTGGGGCGTGATGAACGTGAAGAACCTCGCCCAGGGCGACTTCGTCATCATGGGCGGCTACGTCGCCTACACCTTCACGCAGCTGGGCCTGCATCCGATCTACGCGCTACCCGTCGCCTTCGTCGGCATGTTCGCGTTCGGCTGGCTCGTCTACGTGACGATAATCCGCCGCGTCATCGGCAAGGATCTATTCACGTCGCTGCTGGCCACGTTCGGTCTCGCGATTCTGCTGCAGCAGGCGATGAACCTCATCTTCGGATCCGACGTGCAGACGGCGGAGTCCGGCTTCGATACGCGATTTTTCTTCGACGGCATGGTCTCCGTCGCCGAGATCAAGTTCGTCGCCCTCGTTCTCGCCGTGGGGCTCTCCGCCGCGGTGGTCGTGTTCATGAAGCGCAGCCGCATGGGACAGGCGATCCGGGCGACGTCCCAGGACGCCCGCGCCGCGCGGGTGCTCGGCATCAACACCGATCGCGTGTACGCGTTCACGTTCTCGCTCAACTGCGCCATCTGCGGCGCGGCCGGCGTGCTCATCGCGATGATCTGGGTCATCCAGCCCTATTTCGGCGTGGTCTACTCGATCCGCTCCTTCATCATCGTCACGGTGGCAGGGCTCGGCAATCTCACCGCGGTCATCGTCACCGCGCTGGGCCTCGGCGCCGCCGAGCAGTTCGCGGCGTTCATCCTCGGCGCGGAGTTCCAGGTCGCAGCCGTCGTCTGCATGCTGGTGCTGGTGCTCATCTGGCGCCAGATCCAGCAGGCGAGAAAGCGCCAGGTCGTGGAATAGATGAAAGGCTCGGTCCTCGCACTCTACGGCGGGATCCTGCTCGCCGGAATCGTCGCGCCGCTGCTGTTCCCTGCCTACACGTTCCAGGTCGCCGTCCTGTGGATGATGATCCTGTTCGCGCTGACCTGGGACATCATGGGCGGGCAGATGGGCTACAACTCGCTCGGCAACATCCTGTTCTTCGGGGCCGGCATGTACATCTCCGCCGTGGTTCAAATCGGCGTGGTGTACGACGTGGCCGAGTACACGGCATCGTTCGGCGCCATCAAGATCGAGTTCACCGACGCCCAGTACTTCACCGGGCTCTTCCTCGGCATCGGCGCTGCCGCCATCGGCGCCGTCGTGTGCGCACTCATTATCGGCCTCGCCGTATTCGGACTACGCGGTCCCTACTTCGCCATCGGCACCCTCGGGATCGCTCTGGCCGCGGCCGAGCTGATCGCCGGCTGGGATTACGTGGGCGGGGGCGGCGGCATCTCCATGCCGGTATTCCCGGGGGATCCGGATGTCCGGTCGCTCTTCTTCTATTACATGTGCTTCGTCGCGGCGATCGCGACCTTCGCGTTTCTCAAGTGGCTCTACTCGACCCGCTTCGGCCTCGCCATCAACGCCATCCGCGACAACGAGAACAAAGCGGAGGCCATGGGCGTGCACACCAAACGCTACAAGATGGTGGCGTGGAGCATCGCGGCGTTCTTCCTCGGCATCATCGGCGCGGTGTTCGGCAACATGGTCGGCTTCATCGAGCCCCTGGAGGTGGCCTTCCCCACCATCACGTTCGGCATCTTCATGGTGGCGATGGCGCTGCTGGGAGGCAAGGGTACGCTGTGGGGACCGGTGCTCGGCGCAGTGCTCTTTCACATCGTGAAGGAACTCACCTGGACCTACCTCCTCGGCTGGCAGTGGGTGGCGCTGGGCGCCATCATCGTCATCAACGTCGTCTATTTTCAACAGGGCATCCTCGGCTGGGCCGCGGACAAGTGGCCTGAGAGATTCGGCCTCACGGTGGACCGCGCCGGAAGCTCCGGCGATGACGACGAAGAGGTTCCGTCACGGCCCGGGGAGGCCGCGTCGTGAGCAACCTCATCGACGTCCGGGGCGTCTCCAAGGCCTTCGGCGGCGTCGTCGCCAACCGCGACGTGAGCCTCGCGGTGCCCGACGGCGGCATTACCGGCCTCATCGGGCCGAACGGCTCCGGCAAGACGACGCTGTTCAATTCCATCGTCGGCACCCACCCCGTCGACGCCGGCTCCATCGTCTTCATGGGCGAGGAGATAACGACCTTCAGCGTGCAGAAGATCGCGCGCCTCGGTCTGCTGCGCACGTTCCAGCAGACCCACATCTACGGGCAGATGAATTGCGTGCAGAACATGTGTATCTCGGTGCCCCACCGCCGCGAGGGCCTGGGCACGATGTTCTCCAAGTTTCCGGCCTCGGTGTACGAGCGCGCCGACGAGCTCCTGGAGTTCGTCGGCCTCTATTCCAAGCGCAAGCTGCTCGCCGGCGATCTGTCCTTCGGCCAGCAGAAGCTGCTGGAGTTCGCCATGGCGCTCATGAACGAGCCGCGGGTGCTGCTGCTGGATGAGCCCACGGCGGGCATCAATCCGACGCTGATCAACGGGCTCATCGATCGCCTGAAGCGCGCCAACAGCGAGCTCGGCATCACGCTGTTCGTCATCGAGCACAACATGCGCGTCATCATGAACCTCGCGGATCACATCTATTGCCTGGCCCACGGCGAGATGCTGGCCGCGGGCGCGCCGGACGACGTGCAGAACAACCAGCTGGTCATCGACGCCTACCTGGGAGCGCACTGATGCCGGACGATTCGGAATCGACCCACAAGGCACGCTCCCGGGGCTACCACACCGGCGGCGTCGAGACGGTCATCTCCGTCGACGACGTGCAGCGCCAGGCGGAGGCCATCGCGGAGAAGGGCCTCGACGCCGAGCGGCTGACGGCGCTCTGCAGCGACGAGCCCTTCGTCGACATCAGCGGGCTGCGCGCGGGCTACGGCAAGATGGAGATCCTCCACGACCTGGACCTCAAGGTGTCAAAGGGGCAGTCCCTCTGTCTCATCGGTCCCAACGGCGCCGGCAAGTCCACGGTGCTGCACTCGATCTTCGGCTTCACCAACATCTTCGACGGCAGCATCCGCGTCGGCGGGCAGGACGTCACCGCGCTCAACTCCAACGACAAGCTGAAGGAGGCCGGCATCGCCTACATCCTGCAGGACAAGTCCGTGTTCCCGGGCATGACCGTGGAGGAGAACCTGTGGATGGGCGGCTACCTGATGGACTCGCCGGCGAAGGCCCGCGAGGCGAGCGAGCAGATCTTCAAGAAATATCCCCGCCTCGCGGATCGGCGCAAGCACGCCGCCGGTGTGCTCTCCGGCGGCGAACGGCGCCTGCTGGAGATCTCCCGGGCGCTGGTCATGGGACCCGAGGTGCTGCTGGTGGACGAGCCCTCCATCGGGCTCGAGCCCCGCTTCATCGACATGGTCTTCGGCATCCTCGACGATCTCCAGCACGAGGAAGGCAAGACCATCGTCATGGTGGAGCAGAACGCCAAGCGCGGCCTCGAGTTCGCCGACATCGGCTACGTCATGGTGTCCGGCAATATCGCCATCGCGGGCAGCGGCAACGAGCTGCTGGAGAACCCGGACGTCGGGCGCCTGTTCCTGGGGGGCTGACCCGCCCCGCCAATTGTCCGGGACAAAAGGCCTGATTTCAGGCAGAATCCCCAATTATTGTCGGATTGACCGGCTATTGTCCCGGTACTAGTTTCTCCCCATGCGCATCACGATCCACCGCAACGGTGCCGGCGATGCCGGTGCCCGCAAGCCGGTCTACCAGCAGATCGCCGACCAGGTGAGCGAGGCCATCGACAGCGGCGAGCTTCGCCACGGAGACAAGCTGCCCACCATCCGCGGGCTGGCGAACGAGCTTGGCGTGAACCGGGACACCGTGGCGCTCGCCTACGACGCCCTCGCGCGGGACGGCGCCGTGGAGACCACCGTCGGCCGGGGCACCTTCGTGCACCGCGGGGCAGCGCCCCAGAGGAGCGTGGAGCAGGCGGCCCCGCCGCTCTCGCCGGTGGTGGATCGGCTGCTGGACTTCGAGCGCGCCCGGCCGGACTACAGCACCCGGGACGGCGCCGTGCCGCTGCACGCCCTGACGCCGGACCCTTCCCTGTATCCGTTGAAGGCGTTTCGCCGATCGCTGAACCGCGTGTTGGACGAGGCGGGCACGGAGCTCCTGGTATACGGTGGACATCAGGGCAACGGCGCGCTCCGCGACGTCATCGCGGCGCGGCTGCGGGCCCAGGGCGTCGATACCTCTGCCGAGCAGCTGGTGCTCTGCCAGGGCGCGAGCCAGGGCATGTCCCTCGCCATGCGCCTCTACGCCGAGCCCGGGGACTGGGTGGCGGTAGAGGAGCCGACTTACCACAACGTGCTCGGCGTGCTGGTCGGGCTCGGCCTGCGCGCGGCGCCGGTGCCCATGACCGACGACGGACCGGACCTGGAAGTGCTCGAGCGCACCCTGGCGCGCCCGGAGGTGAAACTCTTCTACACCATGCCGAGCTTCCATAACCCCCTCGGCACCACCACGAGCCTCGCGAACAGACGCGCCCTTCTCGACGTGGCCGCGCGGGTCGGGAAGCCGATCATCGAGGACGGCTTCGAGATGGATCTGCGCTACGACGGGCGCGAGGTGCCGCCGCTGGCGGCCCTCGATGCCCATGGCGTGGTCGTGCATCTCTTCTCTTTCTCGAAGTCGCTCTTCCCCGGCGTGCGCATCGGCAGCATCTGCGCCCGCGGGCGCGCGGTGGACGGGCTGCTGGCACTCAAGCACACGACGGACCTGAGCGGCGTACTGGTCCTGCAGGCCGCGGTCGCGGATTTCGTCCGCCGCGGCGGCTACGACAAGCACCTGGAGAATCTCCGCGGCCGGCTGCGGGAACGCCGCGACGTCATGCTGAGCGCCCTGGAGGAGCACATGCCCGAGGGCACCCGCTGGACGCGCCCCGACGGCGGCTACCAGGTCTGGGTGGAGCTGCCGGAGGACATCGATTCCCGCATCCTGCTCCACGAAGCACAATCCGCCGGCGTGATGTTCTCGCCCGGCCATCAGTTTCATCACGACGGCCGTCCGTCGAACGGTCTCCGGTTGACGACGGCGCTCGCCGACAGCCAGGAGATTCGGCGCGGCATCGAGATATTGGGAAGACTCGTACACACGCAGCTGGCGGCGCGCG
>CBDTYP010000013.1:0-21698 GCA_965364645.1 uncultured Gammaproteobacteria bacterium
TATCCTTCGAGTTCCACTACTTCTTCATGCGCAAGTTCTGGTTCACCTACATGGCGAAGGCGGTCGTGGTGATGCCCGGCGGGTTCGGCACGATGGACGAGTTCTTCGAGCTCATGACGCTCATCCAGACCCTCAAGATGAAGAAGCGCCCGCCGGTGGTGCTGTTCGGCCGCGAGTTCTGGGACAAGGTCATCGATCTGAAGGCGCTCGCGCACTTCGGCACCATCGACGCGCAGGATCTCGATCTGTTCCTGCGCACGGACTCCACCGACGAGGCGTTCGATTTCATCACGACCGAGCTCATGAGTGCCGGGATGAACGACAAGGGACCGTCGCTCTAGATAATGAGTAACGATGCGCCTTCCGTCGAAGCGTCCTCCGTCGAGAAGCCCTCGGCCGATAAACCCTCGGCCGATAAGCAATACATCGGCGCGGAGCAGCTGCTGGACGACTCGTTCCGGCTGGGGCTGCAGATCCTCGAGAGCGGTTTCCGCCCGCACTTCATCGTCGGGGTCTGGCGGGGCGGCGCCCCGGTGGGCGTCGCCGTGCAGGAGCTGCTGGACTTCTTCGGCATCCAGACGGATCACATCTCCATCCGCACCTCTTTCTACAAGGGGATCGATGAACGGGATTCGCAGATCCGTGTCCACGGTCTCCAATACGTCATCGACAATGTGGACGCGGACGAGGGATTGCTCATCGTCGACGATGTGTACGATACGGGTCTCAGCATCCAGGCCGTGATCGAGGATCTCCAGGCGCGAGCCCGGCGCAATACGCCGCGGGAGATCCGCATCGCGACGGCGTATTTCAAGCCGAGCAACAACCAGACGGACCGGGTCCCGGACTACTTCATCCACGAGACCGAGGCCTGGCTCGTCTTCCCCCACGAGCTGAACGGGCTGACCCGGGAAGAGATCCTGAAACGAAAGCCCGGCGTCAAATCCGTTATCGACAAGCTCTAGACAACTGTCCGACAATCCCGGCCATCAGCCGACACGGTGGCCCCTACCTCTCCCATGACCAGCATCCCGCGTCTCGAGCTGAGGGATATCAGCAAATCCTACCCTTCGGTCGTGGCCAACGATCGCGTGAGTCTTTGCGTCTTGCCCGGCGAGATTCACGCCGTGCTCGGCGAGAACGGCGCGGGCAAGAGCACCCTCATGAAGATCGTCTACGGCGTCGTGCGGGCCGACGCGGGGGAGATGCTCTGGAACGGGCAACCGGTGAGCGTCGCCAATCCGGCGGCCGCCCGGCGAATCGGCATCGGCATGGTGTTCCAGCATTTCTCGCTCTTCGAGACCCTGACCGTGGCGGAGAACATCGCTCTCGCCGTCGAGGGGCCCTTCGATGTCGAGGCGCTGTCGGAGCGCATCGATTCCGTGTCGGAGCGCTATGGCCTTCCCCTGGATCCCCGCCGGTTGGTTCACTCGCTCTCGGTGGGTGAGCGCCAGCGTGTGGAGATCCTGCGCTGCCTCCTCCAGGAGCCGGAGCTTCTCATCATGGACGAGCCGACGTCGGTGCTCACGCCGCTCGCCGTGGATGCGCTGTTCGAAACCCTTCGCCGGCTCGCCGACGATGGCTGCAGCGTGCTCTATATCAGCCACAAGCTCGAGGAGTTGCGCACCCTCTGTCACAAGGCGACGGTCATGCGCGACGGACGCGTCGCCGGCACGGTCGATCCCGCCCGGGAGTCCGCGGCGGAGCTGGCCCGACTGATGATCGGGCGCGAACTGCCGGTGTGCGCCCACACGGAGCCGGCGGCCACGGGGGAGGCGCGCCTCATCGTGGACCATCTGTCCCGTCCCGCGGACGATCCTTTCGGCACCGATCTCGACGATGTCTGCCTGGAGGTGCGCGGCGGCGAAATCGTCGGGATCGCGGGGATCGCGGGCAACGGGCAGCAGGAGCTCCTCTCTATCCTGAGCGGCGAGTGCCGGCTCGCGCGTGGGCAGACCGAACGGATCCGACTGGACGGGAGGGACATCGGGCATCTAGGAGCGGCCCCGCGGCGGGATCTCCGGCTGACCTTCGTGCCCGAGGACCGTCTCGGGCGCGGTGTCGTCCCGGCCATGTCGCTGGCCGACAACGCGTTGCTCACCGCCCACCGGGACGGCATGGTGCGCCTCGGCATGGTGCGCTCGGTCCGGGTCGAGGCGTTCGCCCGACGTTGCGTCGAGGAGTTCGACGTTCGCTGCGGCGGAGTCCAGGCCGAGGCGGGCAGCCTCTCCGGCGGCAACCTGCAGAAGTTCATCGTCGGCCGGGAAGTGCTGCAACGGCCCCGCGTGCTGATCGCGGCCCAGCCCACCTGGGGCGTCGACGTCGGCGCTGCCGCCGCGATTCGCCAGACGCTGGTGGATCTGCGCGACGAGGGCGTCGCCATCCTGCTCATATCGGAGGAGCTGGAGGAACTCTTCGAGATTTCCGATCGCGTCTGCGTCATGACCCGCGGACGTCTCTCGGTCCCCGAGGCCACGGCGGACACCGACATGGACGCCATCGGTCTGCTCATGGGCGGACTCTCCTCGAAACAAGGCGCGGGCGGTGAGCATGCTTAGACTCGAAGCACGCGCGCAAGCCTCGAAGACAATGCGTTACCTCTCGCCCGTCATCGCGGCGGCCCTGACCGTGGTTTGCGGCGTGGTGTTCTCGGTGTTCGCCGGTCTGCATCCGGTGGACGCGTTTCACGCATTTTTCGTGGCGCCCATCGACGATCTGTACGGCGTGAGCGAGCTCTTTGTGAAGGCGGCGCCGCTCATGCTCATCGCCACGGGACTCGCCATCGGTTTTCGCTCCAACATCTGGCACATCGGCGCGGAAGGGCAGCTGACCTTCGGCGCCATCTGCGGCGGCGGTCCCGCCATGATAGTTGCCGGCGCCGTCGGCGGCGGGATCTGGGCCGCGGTGCCCGCTATCTTGCGCACGCGCTTCAACACCAACGAGATCCTCGTCAGCCTCATGCTCAACTACGTCGCCGTGCTGTTCCTCAGCTATCTCGTGCATGGCCCCTGGCGGGACCCGGACGGATACAATTTCCCGGAGTCACGATTGTTTCCCGATGCCGCCATGCTCCCGATCATCCTCGACGACACCCGCCTGCACCTGGGACTGGTCTTCGCGTTGGCGGCGGTCGTCATCGGCTGGGTGTTCGTGCGCAAGTCCTTCCTCGGTTACCAGATGCGGGTCGCCGGGCTCGCGGACATGGCCGCGCTCTACGCAGGCTTCGATCGCAAGCGCATGGTCTGGTTTGGATTGCTGGCCGGGGGCGTCGCGGCCGGGATCGCCGGACTGTGCGAGGTAGCGGGGCCCATCGGGCAGCTGCTGCCGTCGGTGTCGCCGGGTTACGGATACGCCGCCATCATCGTCGCCTTCGTCGGACGCCTGCACCCGATGGGGATTCTGTTGGCGAGCCTGCTGATGTCGCTGCTCTATCTCGGCGGCGAGTCAGCCCAGATGGATCTCGGCCTCCCGTCGGCGGTCACCGGAATCTTCCAGGGACTGCTGCTCTTCTTCCTTCTCGCGTCGGATCTCTTCATCAATTACCGGGTTCGCGTCCGGCCCCGGGTCCCGATGCCGGCAGGGGAGGTTCCGTCCTAGTGGACACCCTCGCCGCCATCGCGCTCGCGACCCTCGGCGCCGGCACGCCGCTGGTGTTCGCGGCCCTCGGGGAGCTGGTGACGGAGAAGTCCGGCGTCCTGAACCTCGGCGTCGAAGGCATGATGGTGATGGGCGCCGTCTGCGGTTTCGTCGTCGCGGCGCAAACCGGCAGCCTGTGGCTCGGCGTGCTGGCCGCACTCCTCGCGGGGGCTGCCATGGCGGGACTGTTCGCGCTGCTCACGCTCACCTTCCAGGCCAACCAGGTCGCCGCCGGGCTCGCGCTCACCATCTTCGGGCTCGGCGCGAGCGCCTACATCGGCCTCGACTACACGAGCGTCGCCCTCACCGGCATGCAGCCGCTGCTCTTCTCCCTGGATCCGCTGATCTACCTGTCATTCCTGCTCTTCGCGGGTGTCAGCTGGTTCCTGTACCGCACGAAGGCGGGGCTCGTGCTGCGGGGCATCGGCGAGGCGCCGGCGTCGGCCCACGCCATCGGCTACCCGGTCATCCCTATTCGTTATCTTGCCGTCATCTTCGGCGGCGCCATGGCGGGCCTCGGCGGCGCCTACCTCGCGCTGGTGTACACGCCCCTGTGGGTGGAGGGCATGGCGGCGGGGCGCGGCTGGATCTCCCTCGCGCTCGTGGTGTTCGCGACCTGGCGCCCCCTGCGGGTGCTCTTCGGCGCCTATCTCTTCGGCGGCATCACCATCGTCCAGTTCCATGTGCAGGCCATCGGCGTGGATCTTCCTTCCCAGCTCCTGTCCATGCTGCCCTATCTCGCCACCATCGTGGTGCTGGTGCTGATCTCCCGGGATCTCAACACCATCCGACTGCATGCCCCGGCGTCCCTGGGAATGTCGTATCATCCGGCTGCCTGACCATCCGGAGACGCCGCCATGAAACGATTAACATTCCTGCTGTCCGTCATCGCCGCCGCGGCCCTGGTCACGACCCTGGTGACAGCCGGCACGGCGCGGGGTGCCGAGCCCCTCAAGGTTGGGTTCGTATACGTGAGCCCCATCGGTGACGCGGGCTGGACCTTCCAGCACGAGACCGGCCGGCGCGAGATGGTGAAGGCCCTGGGCGACCAGGTGAGCACGAAGTTCATCGAGATGGTGCCCGAGGGCGCGGAGGCGGAGCGCGTCATCCGTCAGTTCGCGGCGGACGGCTACGGGCTCGTGTTCACGACTTCCTTCGGCTACATGAATCCGACGATGAAGGTCGCCAAGCGCTTCCCCGGCGCCCGATTCGAGCATGCCACCGGGTACAAGCGCGCCAAGAACGTCGGCACCTACAACGTGCGCTTCTACGAGGGCCGTTATCTCGCCGGTATCGTGGCGGGGGAGATGACGAAGTCCAACGTCGCGGGCTATGTCGCCGCGTTCCCGATCCCCGAGGTGCTCATGGGCATCAATGCGTTCACGCTCGGCATGCAGAGCGTGAACCCCGAAGCCAGGACGAAGGTTATCTGGACCAATTCCTGGTACGACCCGGGCCGTGAGCGGGAAGCCTCCGACGTGCTCATCACCCAGGGGGCGGACGTGCTCACCCATCACACCGATTCCACCGCGGTGGTGCAGGCGGCTGATGAGAAGGGCGCCTACGCCGTCGGTTATCACTCCGACATGTCGAAGTACGGCCCCCGAGCGCATCTGACGGCGGTGACCCATCACTGGGGCGCCTTCTACACCGAGCTCACCAAGGATGTGATCGCGGGCACCTGGGAGTCCCGGGACGTATGGGGAGGCATCAAGGCGGGTATGATCAGCCTCGCGCCGATGAATCCCGCCGTCCCGGCCGACGTGGTTGCGTTAGTGAAGGCGAAGGAAGACGCGATCCGCGCCGACAGCTTCCACCCCTTCCAGGGCCCGGTGAAGGACCAGAGTGGCGAGGTGCGGATCGCCGCGGGCACGACGATCGACGATGCCGACCTGCAGAAGATGGACTGGTACGTGCAGGGCGTGCAGGGCAAGCTGCCCAAGTAGAAGGCGATTAAAAGGCGATGACGGAGAAGAACCTCGAGGTCCTGATCAGCGAGGCGGAAATCCAGCGCCGCGTGCAGGAGCTGGCGGACGAGATATCCAGGGACTACGCCGGCGAGGGGGAGCTGATCCTGGTCGGCATTCTCAAGGGCGCGTTCATTTTCCTCGCGGATTTGTCGAGACGGCTCAGCATTCCCCGGAGCATCGAGTTCATGGCCGTGTCGAGCTACGAGAACGGCGACGAGAGCAGCGCCGTGCGCCTCGTGATGGATCTTCGCAAGAACATCGAAGGCAAGCACGTGCTGGTGGTGGAGGATATCGTCGATACGGGGCGCACCCTGCATTTCCTCCAAGAGCTGCTGGCTACGCGCAAGCCGAAGTCCGTAAAGACCTGCGCGTTGACCCGCAAGCCCGACCGCGTGGAGGTGGAGACGACCATCGACTATCTCGGTTTCGAGATCCCGGATGCGTGGGTCGTGGGATACGGTTTGGATTTCGGCGAAGAGAACCGCACGCTGCCTTACATCGCGGCGATCAAGGGCGACGCCTGAGGCGCGCCCATGAGCGACGGGAAGCATTCCATCACCGTGGTGGGCGCGGGCATCGTGGGTGTCGCCTGCGCCCTGCATCTGCTGCGTGACGGTCATCGCGTAACGATTGTCGACCGCCTTGCCCCCGGCGAGGCGTGCTCCTTCGGCAACGCGGGCATATTCGCGAGCTACGCATGCATGCCGGTATCCCATCCGGGCCTCGTCTGGTCGGTGCCGGGAATGCTGTTTCGCCCGACGGGTCCGCTCGCCATTCGCATGGGCTATTGGCTGACACTCTTCCCGTGGCTCGTCCGATTCCTGCGCGCCGGGCGCATGGATCGCATGCAGGCGTCGGCCCGATCCCTCGGCTATCTCGTCGGCGACAGCCTGGAGCGGCATCGAGAGCTGGCCCGGGGGGCGGGTCTCGACCACCTGCTGCGACCGGCGCCCTTCGTGTATGCGTATGGGAGCGAGGCCGCCCTCGCGGGGAGCCTCGAGAGCTGGGAATGGCGCCGACCCTTCGGGGTCGATTACCGCATCGCCCGGGGCGCGGAGCTCCGCGAGCTGGAGCAGCGCCTGTCGCCGAGCCTCCCCTGCGCTATCGTCGTCGACGACTGCGGTCACACGACCGATCCATCCCTGCTCGTGAAGGGCCTCGCGGAGCACGCGCGCGATCTGGGGGCGGCGCTGCTGCAGCGGGAGGTCCAGGACCTCCGGCCCCGGGAAGACGGCGGCGTGCTCGTATCGACCGACGGCGGTGACATCGAATGCGACAAAGTCGTCGTGGCAGCAGGCGCATGGTCGGGAAAGCTCGCCGCGCGGTGCGGCGAGCCTGTGCCCCTCGAAGCGGAGCGCGGCTACCATGTCATGCTGAAAGACCCCGGAGTCCAGCCACGGTGCATCGTCGGCTCCGCCAGAGGGAAGTTCATCGCGACCCCCATGGACGGAGGACTGCGCCTCGCCGGCACGTCGGAGTTCGCCGGCATCGACACGCCGCCCGACTATCGCCGCGCCGAGGTCCTGCGCCGCCAAGCCCGCGAGCTCTACCCGGACATTAACATCGACGACTACAGCCAGTGGATGGGCCCCCGTCCGACGCTGCCGGACAGCCTGCCCGTCATCGGCCCGTCACGAAAGCATCCCGGTGTCTACTACGCATTCGGGCACCAGCACGTGGGGCTCACTGCCGCACCGAAGACCGGGAGACTGATCGCGGATCAGATCGCCGGCCGCACGCCCAATGTAGACGTGGATGCGTTCCGCGTGGATCGTTTCTGAACCCGGTCGTAGTCGCAGGTATCAGAGCTTCCGGGCGTTTTCAGTCAATCTTGCCCGTGTTCGATGCGTTCAGTTGAGATTATAGTAACGCTTTCAGTCGTATCGGCGGGATACTCCGCGCCGGCGCACCGTAGCCAGACAGGATCATGACCGTCGCCAACATCAGGCTTGCAGAGGCCAGCCAGCTATACCGAAGTCGCAAGTATGACGAAGCACGAAAGGTGCTGCATCAGCTGGAGCGCTCCGGAATCGAGTCTGTCGAAGTTCACCTCATGCTCGGTTTCTGTGAGCGGCAGAGACGTCGATCTTTTGACGCCATTCGACAGTTCGAGCTCGCCGCCAAGGTGGCACCCTCCGACTACCGCCCGCCATTCCAGATTGCCTGCGTCTGGGACGAGATGGGCGATCATGCACAAGCCGAGCCCTGGTACCGACAGAGTATATCCCTGGAGCCAAACCATCACCGTGCACACAGTAACCTGGGCAACGCACTGCAGGACATGGGTCGAAAGGCGGAGGCCATCGAGTCCTACGAACGTGCACTGGAGTTATCGCCGTCGGTGGCCGTGACCTATTACAATCTCGCCACGGCGTTGTTCGATCACGATGACCCGGGGCCTGCCGTAGAGGCCTTGGAAAAAGCTATCAGCATCGATCCGACATTGATTCGTGTGCATTTTGATCTAAGTACACTCTATTGGCTCCAAGGCAAGAGTCAGCGTGCCGAGAAATGCCTGGAGAAAGTGCGTGCTGCGGGCCTCGATTACCTGACACGCAGTCTGGACTACGTGAAAGCCAACGCGACATCCGAGACACGGCTTTTCGGAGATCGCTTCGATGTGTTCCGGTACGCGCTGGATCATGCTCCGGACGGTGGTGAGTTGGCCGAGTTCGGCGTTAGCTTCGGAAACTCGATTCGCTATTTCGCCGCTCTGACAGATCGTAAGGTGTATGGCTTCGATTCCTTCGAAGGACTCCCCGAGGCTTGGGCAAAAGAGCCGAAAGGCATGTACACGACCCACAGCAAGCTGCCGGAAGTTCCCGACAACGTGGAGCTCAAGGTGGGGTGGTTCAAGGACACATTGCCTGATTTCGCGGCGCAATCGTCCGAGCCTTTGGTATTTGCCAACATCGACTGCGATATATACAGCGCAACGCGCGAGGTGTTGGAGGCGTTGGGCCATTTATTCCCGGCGGGTGCCGTAGTCTGCTTTGATGAGTATCTCGGCCACGAGACCTGGGAACAGAATGAGTTCCTCGCCTTCCAGGAGTACGTGGCGCGAACCGGGCGACGCTACCGGTACCTGGGCTTCAGCTTCATGTCGCGGCAGGCCGTTATCGTGCTGGATTCCTGACGACTGCTCACCTAGCGCCCCTCCGGTATCCCTCCCTGAAACGCGACGGCGCACGCGGTCTCGCCGCCCTCAGGCGTCTTCTCCTGGAACATCCGCTGCACCGGAACCGTGACGATGCTGGTCAGCATGCGGATTACGGTGCCCATGAGGGCGCCCGGCGCGGGGGCGACGCCGAAGTCCGCGAAGCTGCCGTCCACCTGCACAGGCGTCGCCGCGCTGAAGAACTGTGCCTGCTTGGCCCGGGGCTCCATGTAGATATCGATCTCCTCGGTCTTGAAGTCCGCCTTCAACTCGCCCCCGACCTGCATGTTGGTCGAGTCCATGAAGAGCGCGGTCTGGGTCGCCACGCCGTCGCGAAACTCGAGCCCGGCGATGACGCAGTTCACCTTTGACTGCGGCCCCTCGTCGACCGTGGGCAAGATGGCCAGCAGCAGGTTCACGGTCCAGAGCTCGAAGACGTCGGCCTCCATTGCGTCCGGCCATATGCCGAGCAGCATGTGTCCGTTCGCGTTGCGCATCAGGTTCTCCGGCCTGTCCGCCCGGGACTCGATGGCCATGTCGAGACTTATTGCGCCTCCCATGTCCGTGCCCGGTTTCGCCCGTCGTGCCAGCACGCCGTAGTCGAAGTGATCGATCTCCGTGCGGATGCTGGCGAGTATGTTGGTCTCGGCGGGCGCGATGGCGAGGGACATGTCGAGGGAGCCGCCGGGGATGTTCAGATGCACGGGTTTCACGTCGAGGCGGCCGTCCTCGAGCACCACGCCCAGGGAGCCCCCGCCGAGGTCCTCTTCGCCCAGGCGCACGCTCGCGACGTCGAGACTGAACACGGCATCGACGAGCGTCAAGGCTTCCCGGGAGAGCAACGCCTGGATCTCTTCGCGATCGATGGTCCCCCCCGCCGGCTTCTCGCCCGTCGTTTCTTCCGTCGGCGGGTCCGCCATGGACCAGTCCTCGAAGATGAAATCATTGAGCTGCAGAAGGTCGGTGGTGAGTTTTATCCCGGTCCGGGGGCGTTCGCCTGAGATGTCGAGTGACATGTCGCCCTTGAGATCGCTGTCGCCTACGCGGATGTCGAGCTCCCGGAGCGCGACCTGCGTGTCATTCACCGTCACGAGCGTCGACATGGCGTAGGGCCCGGCGGGGGGGAGCGAGACGCCGGCGAAGGTGTCGAAGCTCGCGAGGCTCTCTCCCTCGATCGCCATGCGGTAGCGAAGGACCGGCTTCCCGTCGGAAGCGGACGGTCCATCGCCGTCCACGCGATCGAATCGGAACGACGTGTCGGCGACCCGGGCGGACACGGACAGCGGCAGCAGAGCGATCGCCGGCGTCTCGGGGGCGGATGCCGGGTCGACGACCATGGTGAGCTCCAGGGGACCCTGGGGAAACTCCAGCCGCAGGGGATCGACGGAAATGATGCCGTTCTGAAGGCGAACCCTCGTCGAGCCGGCGCCGAGCTCCCGGGTCGGGGTCTCGACCTTGTTCACCGCCAGGGACAGCTGAACGGCGAACCGCTTCAGGAGCTCCGGGTCGAAGAGGGGCACCATCGTTTCCGCCGCGTCTCGTGCAGAAAGGGTCCCGTTGGCCGACTGCGTCTCCGGCTCCGGGTCGCCTTCGGCGGGGGACCAGTCGCCCACATCGAAGTCGGCGAGATGGAGGGCGTCCGCCGCGAGGTCGATCGTCATTGCCGGTATCTCGCCGCTCGAGTCGAGCTCGAAGCTTCCCTGCAGATCACTGTCTCCCACGCGCAGCTCGAAATCCGAGATGCCGTACCGGTCCCTCGAGACGGAGAAGCGCCCGCCGACGGAGTAGGGACCGAGAGGGGGCAGGGACACGCCGGCGATCCGGTCGAGGTCGTCGAAGCTGCTGCCGGCGATGGTGAGGGAGTAGTCGATGGCTTCGGACTCCGCATCCTCCGTCCCCGCGTCGGCCGGAGCGAGCTGCAGCTTCATCCCCGCGATCTCGGCGTTCATCTCCAATGGCCAGGACCACTTGAGCAGCAGGAGCTTGTCGATGGTCTCGCCGCTCATGTGCAGCTTGAACGGTTCGTCCTGATAGGTGCCGTGGGCGTCGATGGACAAGGGGCGGCTCGCGGTCGCGGCGCCGATCAGCTCGTCGAGTACCAGGCGATAGCGCTTGCCGGTTTCCAGGCTCCGCACGTCGACGGAGATGCGCCGCAGGCCGAGATCCTCCAGCCCTCTGAAAACCAGGGTCGAGCCGGCGTCCGCGACGGTGGGCGTATCCCCATCGGCCGTGCCCGGCGCCGGCGCGTCCTTCTCGCGGGTCCTCGGCTCCAGAACCGCAACCGCGTGGATATCCTCGCCGGTTAACTCTTCGATACGGATCTCACCGAAGAGCAACGGCACCAGGGCCAGCTGCACCCGCGCGAGGCCTATGGTGATGCTGTTGCCGTCCCGGGGTTTCTCCGGGTCGGTGATCGCCAGCCCGCCCATGGCCAGCGTCGGCGCGAGCCCGGGGACGAGTCGCATGTCGCCGTCGATCGTGACATCCAGCCCGAGCTGTGAGGATGCCGCAGCGATGAGCGGTTTCTTGAGCACGCGCAGGTCCACGGGGATGTTCAGCGCCACGAAGGACACCGGCACCGCCGTCAACACCAGCATCAAAAGCAGCAGGACCAGAACGGCCCGCCTCACGTAGTGCACCCTGATCCCCCCCTCGACCATCCCGGCATCTTGCCGTGGGCAGCAGGTCGAGGGGGGGATCCTAAATTGCTTGCCCCGGTTAGGAAACCGGGCGGCGGGTCAGGCGAGAACCAGGGGTGAGTCGTCGATGAGGCTCCAGCTCTTCACGTGGAAGCCCTGTTCGGCCAGCTCGCGCTTAACCTCCGGCCATTCCGGCTGGGTGGTCACGCCCGACGCGTGCTGGGTATTTCCATCCTCGGTGTACTTCACGGCTGTGTAGAAAATCTCCCGTACCATGGTGCACTCTCCTGTATGTGCTGTACGGGTGACACGCTACGCAAGGGGCGGCGTGCCAAGAAGTGCCTCGCCCGCCAACCACTTGGCCCTGGACGACAGGCCTAACCCGTTGATTATGGGGTCGTTTGCTTCTTCTGGCGGTCGGCGCCCTCGCTGCCGCGCTGGATGAAGTCGAGGCCCACCCGCTCCATGTCCCGGAACTCCGCCTGCACCTCGGTGCTGAGATCGTCCTCGCGCCCGTCCAGGTAAGTCATGAGTCCGCCCACGTCCGAGCGTGAGGTCATGATGGCGTCCACCCGCTTGCCGTCTACGGCGAGGTGGTCCACCTGGTGCCCCATGCCGAGGGCGCCTTCGCGGAGATAGAGGACCACGATCTCCGGCTCCTCGATCAGGCCGTTCTTGTTGGCGTCGTAGAGGGGGAGGATCACGGCCAGGGCGTCGTAGGTGATGAGGGAGTAGCGCGCCTTCCTGAAGGGAAACGATTTCGTCGCGAAGCTCTCCTGGCGCGCGAAGCCGGGGTAGATCTCGTCGAGGCGCGAGACCGTGCCGTCCGGGGCCACGAACTGCACTTCGTCGAGATGCACGAGCACGGCGTCGCCTTCGTAGCAGCAGTCTCGGATGAGGGAGGTGCTGCCCACGCAGGCGCCGAGGAGAACCGCCGCCGGGATCGACAGCCAGCCGTAGATTCGTGAGGTGGTGCCCATGGTCCCAAGAATAGACTGTCGGGCCCCGGCCGGGTTCCATTATCATGACCGCTCACGGGAGGGAGCTGCATGGCGGAGACGAAAGGGCTGACCGAGACCCTCGGCGACGGAGTCGCCTACGTCGATGGCGCGTACGTCCCCATCGGCGAGGCGCGCCTGCCCCTAACGGACTGGGGATTCACCCGCTCCGACGTCACCTACGACGTGGTCCACGTCTGGAGGGGGAGCTTCTTCCGTCTGGAGGACCACCTGGATCGCTTCCAGCGCTCCTGCGAGCGCCTGCACCTGGAACCGGGCTACGGGCGCGACGAGATGCGCGACGTCCTCGCGGGATGCGTGGTCCGCAGCGGGCTGCGTGACGCCTACGTGGAGATACTGTGCACCCGCGGCACGCCGGCACCGGGTTCCCGGGATCCGCGCCTGTGCCGCAACCGTTTCTTTGCCTTCGCGATCCCCTTCGTCTGGATCGTCTCGCCGGAGCGCCAGGAGGAGGGCGCGCACCTGATCGTATCTGACGTGCCGCGCATCTCACCCGCGAGCGTGGATCCGACGGTGAAGAACTTTCACTGGGGGGATCTGACCCGGGCGCTCTTCCAGGCCTTCGATCGCGGGGGCGAGACGGCGGTGCTGCTGGACGGGGACGGGTATCTTTCGGAGGGGCCGGGCTTCAACGTCTTTCGTGTCGAGGACGGCGCCGTGACGACGCCCCACGGCACGGTCCTCGAAGGCATCACCCGGCAGACGGTGCGCGAGCTCTGCGACGAGCTCGACGTTCCGTTCGCGTTCGCGGACATCACCCCGGATGCGCTGCGGGACGCCGACGAGGTGTTCCTGTCCTCCACCGCGGGGGGCATCATGCCGGTGTCCCGGGTCGACGATCGCATCCTCGGCAACGGCCGTCCGGGTCCGCTGTCGACGCGGGTGCGGGATCTCTACTGGCGCAAGCACGAACAGGGATGGCACGGGACGCCGGTGGACTACGACTCCCGGTGACGACGAAGCACCTCTACCACGAGAGCCTCTACGACTTCGCCGCGGCGCAGCCTTCTTACTGGGAGGAGACCGCCGGCGATCGGGATCTGCGCGCGCGCCCCCTCGTCACCGAGGAGAGCTGCGACGTCGCCGTGATCGGTGGCGGGTTCACCGGTCTGTCGGCGGGCCTGCACCTCGCGCGGGACTTCGGTATCGACGTGCGCGTGCTGGAGGCGGGACACATCGGTTGGGGCGCGTCGGGACGTAACGGCGGGTTCTGCTGTATCGGCGGCACCAAGCTCGGGGTGCGCACCCAGATCCGGCGCTTCGGTGCGGAGGAGACCCGCCGCTACTACCAGAGCCAGGTGGATGCCGTGGAGCTAGTGGCAGAGCTCGGCCGCGAGGAGGGCATCGATTTCCAGGCCCACGGCGATGGCGAGATGTTCATCGCCCAGAGTCCGAAGGGATTTCGGGATATCGAGGCCGATGCCGGGCTGTACCGGGACGCACTCGGCCTCGACACCGAGCTCCTGACCAGGGAGCAATTCCGCGAGCAGGGTTACGACTCACCGGAGCAGTTCGGCGCCCTCAGGATACGGCCCACCTTCGGTCTGCATCCCATGCGTTACGTGCTGGGGCTCGCGCGCGCGGCGCAACGGCGCGGAGCCATCCTCCACGAGCGAACCCGGGTGCTGGAGTGGCGCCGGAACGGCGGGCATCACGTGCTGGAGGTGGAGGGCGGCCGGCTGCGGGCGGAGCGCGTGATCATCGCCTGCAACGGCTTCATGCCGGAGCACCTGCATCGGACGCTGGTGGGTCGGGCTCTGCCGGTGCAGTCGAACATCGTCGTCACGCGGCCGTTGACGATCGATGAGCTCGAAGCCCAACGCTGGCGCAACGCCTGTCCGAGCGGGGAGGCGCGCAATCTCTATGTCTACTTCAGGATGCTCCCGGACCAGCGCCTTCTGCTGGGCGGGCGCGGAGACGCGAGCGGCGATCCCCAATCGGCGGAGCGCGTGTACGAGCGGCTGCGCGAACGCATCGCGGCCATCTGGCCCGCGTGGAGAGACGTGGAGATCACCCACCGATGGCGTGGCTTCGTCTGCTTCACCTTCGGCCTGCGCCCGTCCATCGGCAAGTTCCCCGACGATCCTTCCGTGATGTTCGGCTTCGGGTACCACGGCAACGGCGTCAATACGGCGACGTGGACGGGCAGGGAGCTCGCGCACTGGCTCGCCGGCAGCAACGCAGGCGACGAGACGATTCCGACACACCTGCCGGCGCTGGTGCGCGGGCTGGGGCGGCGCTTCCCCGTCGCGGGCTTGCGCAGGACCTACGCGCGGCTGGGAACCGTGTACTTCAGGTTCAAGGACATGTTTCGCTGAGGCGAAGAGTCACTGCATCGGCGCGCCGCCTTCCTCCTTGCGCCGCGCGACGAAGGCCTCGAGCTCTTCTTTCACCGCCGCATCCAGTGGCGGCTGCTCGTAGCTCTCCAGAAGTTGCTTGTAGATTCGATGGGCGCGGTGGGTAGCGTCCACGGCGCCTGCCTCCTCCCAGCTCTCGAAGTTTCGCCAGTCCGAGAGCATCGGCTGGTAGAACGCGGTCTCGTAGCGTTCCATGGTGTGGGGAGATCCGAAGAAGTGCCCGCCGGGCCCGACCGCCTCGATGGCTTCCACGGCGAGATCCGCCGCGCCCACCGACACCGGGCGCAGCACCTCCGCCATGCCCTGCAGCATCTCCGCGTCTATGATGAACTTCTCGAACGACGCGCAGAGCCCGCCCTCGAGCCAGCCGAGTCCGTGGTGCACGAAATTCGCGTGCCCGAGCACCGATGCCCAGATGGACATCTGGGATTCGTAGGCCGACTGCACGTCCGGCGCGTTGGACGCGTTCACGTTGGAGCTTCGGTAGGGGACGCCGTAACGCCGCGCGAGCTGGCCACCGATGAGGGTGGCCTTCACGTACTCCGGGGTGCCGAAGGCAGGCGAGCCGCTCTTCATATCCACGTTGGAGGTGAAGCCGCCGTACATCATCGGTGTGCCGGGGCCCACCATCTGCACGAACGCGAGTCCCGCCAACGCCTCCGCGTTCTGGAGCGTGAGCGCGCCCGCGAGCGTTACCGGCGCCATGGCGCCGGCGAGAGTGAAGGGGGTGATCATCACGGGTTGCCGGCAGCGGGCGAGCTCGATCATCCCCCACAGCATGGGGATGTCGTACTGGAGCGGCGAGTTCGAGTTGATCATGGTACACACGCGAGACTCGCGCGCCAGCTCCTGCTCGTCGACGCCGAACAGGATGCGCACCATCTCCAATACGTCGAGCACGCGATCCCGGCCCAGCGAGTAGATGCGGAATATCTTGTCCGTGAGTGTAATCATCGCCATGGTGGCGTCGAGATGGCGGACCGGCGTCTCGATGTCCATGGGTTCGACGGAATGACCCGCGACCACCTGGGCGATGTTCGTGACCTGGGTGAGGCGCAGGAAGTTGCAGTAGGCGTCGTATGTTCCGGGTTGGCGGCCGTTCTCGAGATCCGACCAGTTCGGAGGGCTGCCCACCGCCGAGAAGTTGACGGTGTCGCCGCCGAAGACGAGGGTGTGGGCCGGGTTACGGGCGTGCAGGGTGAACTCGGCAGGGATCTTCGCGACGTGGGACAGCACCAGCTCCCGATCGAAGCGCACGCGTAAGCCATCCTTCTCGACGTCGGCGCCCGCTTGCGCGAGGATGTCCCGGGCTTCGGGGAGGAGGAAGTTAATGCCGACCCTCTCCAGGAGATCCAGCGACGCCTCGTGGATCGACTCGATCTCGTCGGCGGAGAGGATCTCCACGGGGGGATAGGGATTGCGCAGTTGCTGAAAGGGCAGCTGCGGGACGCTCTCGCCCGCGGCCGGGCGGCGGCGGGACTTCGCGCGGCGACTCATGGCGTGAGCGGCACTGCTTTCAGGCCTCTTCGGGCATACCGGCTTTGACGAGGCCGCCGATGAAGTGCTCGCGATAGTGCGTGTCGGTGATCGGCAGGACTCTGTCGACGAACTGTACCGATACCTCGGGCTGCAGCTCGCGCGCGCGCTCGAAGGCGGCGTGGGCTTCGTCGATTCGATCGAGCAACGCCAGTGCGCTGACTTCCGGCATGACCGCCCAGAGAGTCGTGTTCGGTTGCCGCTGGGCCTTCCGAGCCCAGTCGAGGCCTTCGTCGTAGCGCCCGAGCATGATGAGCGCGATGGCCTTGCTCGCCATGAAGGTCCACATGAGCGGATCCCGCGGACTCAGGCGCATGGCCTCGTCGTGGGATACGACTGCTTCCTCCGCCCGGCCCGACATCCACAGGCTGTGGGCGCGGCCGAAATGAGCAACCGCATAGCTGGGGGTGATCGAGATTGCGATGTCGCACTCAGCGATCGCCGCTTCGTGTTGCCCATGGATCGTATACACCCTTCCGAGAGAGATGTGTGCGAAGGGATCATTCCCGTCCAGACTGATGGCGGTCTTCCCTGCGTCCAGTGCGCGCGCCATCCCCGCGCTCCAGTCGGATGCGAATCCGAGGACGAGTTCGTAGTAGAGAGAGAGCGCAAGTCCGGCGTGCGCCGATGCGAAAGTAGGATCGAGTGCGATCGCTCGTTCCTGCAGCTGCACTGCCTCGCCTATATCGTCAGGCTGATACTGGTAGAGGTGCCACAGGCCGCGCTGATAGCTCTCCCACGCGCCGAGATTCTCCGTGGGCTTGCGCCGCGCCCTCTGGCGCTCGGTGCTGGCGAGGTGCGGCTCGATGGTTGAGACGATCGCGTGGGTGACCTCATCCTGGACGGCGAAGATATCTTCCAGCTCGCGATCGTAACGCTCGGCCCAGAGGTGTTTGTCATCGACGGCATCGATGAGCTGGGACGTGATCCGAACTCGGTTTCCCGCTCGCCGCACGCTTCCCTCGACCACGTAGCGCACGCCCAGCTTGGTGCTGATTTCACTGACGTCCGTGGACTGCCCCTTGAAGGCGAACGAAGAGTTGCGCGCGATGACGAACAGCGAGCGGAATTTCGACAGCTCGGTGATGATGTCCTCGCTGATCCCCTCCGCGAAGAAATCTTGATCCGGATCCTTACTCATGTTGTCGAAGGGCAGGACGGCGATGGACGGCTTGTCGGGGAGCGCCAGCTCGGCCGGAGGAGCACTCGCGACCGGGGTTCCGTCCGGGCCGGCGTTCTCCGATGCCGACGGCCAGTGATAGACGTGCACGGGCCGGGCGATGTTTTTGAACTCTCGGAGCCCGCCGTCTTCGAACTCGGCAGCCACCTTGCCGACAATTTGATCCCGGACCGTGGCGGACACGCAGATACCGCCCGGTGGCGCGGCCGCCTCGAGGCGCGCGGCCAAATTCACACCGTCGCCGAAGATCTCGCCGCGATCTTCCAGGACTTCCCCCAGATTGATGCCGATGCGCAGATTGACCCGCTGCGTCTCGGGGACCTCTTTGTTGCGGGCGTGGAGCTCGTTCTGTATGGCGACGGACGCGTTAGCGGTGGCCACGACGCTGGGAAACTCGGCGAGGATGGCGTCGCCGGCGTAGCGTAGCACCGTGCCGCCGCTCGTCTTGATGCTCTCGGTGGCGAAGTCCAGCGCGCTCATGACCCGCCGGTGGGCGCCCAGCTCATCGGCCTCGGTCAGACGGCTGTATCCGGCGACGTCGGCGTATAGAATGGCCGTGAGTTTGCGGGATACGGCGTCTTCACTCATGCCGCGGAGCTTATCTATCTTGGGTCGGACATTCCATCAATTGCCTCCTCTCCAGAGGTGTCGGCGGCGGAGCGCGTACCGCGGATGCCTGATGCCGACCGCCATGGACATGCCCCGAGTGCTCCTGCTCGGGGTCCTGCTGGGCATGCTGCAGGCATGCACGTCGCTCGGGCCCAGGGCGTTGAGCGAAGGCAGGCCCGCCTACAACGAAGCGATCGCGGCTACCAATGCCGAGCAGTATCTATCCTGGGTCGTCCGGATGCGTTATGGGCTGCCGGCGAGCCAGCTGGCGGTATCGAGCATCACCGCCAACATGCGGTTCTCATCCACGGTCAGTGTAAATGCCGGCGTCGGGCCTTCCGAGAACTATGTCGGCAACCTCGTTCCGCTGAGTGGCGGAGTGACCTACGACGAGAACCCGACCATCTCCTACGTGCCGCTCCAGGGAGAGAAGCATCTGCGTTCCCTTATGTCGCCCGTTCCCATGGATATTCTCGGGCTTTTGTTGAACATGAATTATCAGCCCGGAGCTGTCATGGCGATCGTGGTCAGGCGCGTGAACGGGGTCCCGAACCATGACTTTCTCAATACCTCCGAACAGAAGGCGGACAGACGATTCGAGAAGCTTCTCGCGGTCACCAATCGGCTGAGTCGCGCCGACAAGCTGGCGTTCGTCGTGTCGGGCGAGAAGGGGAAAGCGTATCACGTGTGGCTTCACGACTATCTTCCGGACTTCCGGCAGGACGTCGAGGAGTTCCTGAACCTGTTGTCCATCGAGGGAGTCGCGCCCGACGGAAGCGATATAAGCTTGCCGGTCATCGGTGCCCTGCGACGTTCGAGGAACAAGTCCATCGCGATTCAGACGCGTTCCGTTCTGGATATCGGCCGCATCGCCTCCGCGTCAGTCGATGTCCCGGAGACGGATCTCGAGCAGGGTCTCACGGTGCTCTTCCCCGAGACAGGTCCGACCGGCAAGTTCATCCACGTGCGCCGCGCGGCCGAACGCCCGCCGAAGGCGATGGCCGCGACCCGTTTCGAAGACTGGTGGTACTACATCGCCGGTGATGACGGTTACAGTAAGCAGTACTTCACCCTGTTCACGGCCCTGATGTCGGTGCAGCTTACCGAGACCGCGGCCGAGTCCAGAGCGCCGGTGCTGACGGTGCCGGTCAACTAGCGGCTGTCCGTCCGAAAAGTGGGTCTGCGATATCCCAGCGAATGGACCTACATCCCGGGCCAACCTGATCTACACTGTCCGCTCGATTGGCCCGAAGATCGAAGGAAGGTTGCACCGTGAAGCTCCCCAGCGTCTGTCCCCTCGACTGCCCCGACACCTGCAGTCTGTCCGTCACCGTGGAAGACGATCGCGTCGTCGACGTGCGCGGATCGAAGGCGAATCCCTATACCGCCGGGGTGCTCTGCACGAAGGTCTCCACTGCCTACCCGGACTTCGTGCACGGTGACAATCGTCTGAGCCGGCCCCTGCGCCGCGTCGGGGCCAAGGGGGAGGGGCGCTTCGAGCCCGTGTCCTGGGAGGCCGCGCTGGATCTGATTTACGAGAAGTGCTCGGCGGTCATCGACGCCCACGGGCCCCAGGCCGTGGTGCCCTTCAACTACGCCGGGCCCCACGGGATGCTGGCGGACGGCTCCATGGATCTCCGTTTCTTCCACAAGCTCGGCGCGTCGCTCGTGGATCGCGTGCCGCTCTGCGGCGGCATCCGATCGCTCGCCTACTCGAGCATGTACGGCGACGTGCCGGGCATGCCTCCGGAGCAGGGCCGGCACGCGAAGCTCTTCGTCGTCTGGGGCAACAACGTCACCGTCTCCAACCTGCACCTGCAGCGCATCATCAAGGCGGCGCGGGAGAACGGCGCGAAGCTCGTGGTCGTGGATCCGAAGCGCATCCGCGTCGCCGAGCAGGCGCACCTGCATCTCGCCATCAATCCCGGCACCGACGTGGTGCTCGCGTTCGCGCTGACGAACGAGCTCGAGCGCCTCGGCGCATTCGACACCGCGTTCATCGACAAATGGGTGAGCGGCTTCGATGCCTACATGGAGCAGGTGCGGGCGCTGCCTCTCGCGAAGGCGGCCGAGATCTGCGGCGTCCCGGAAGAGGACATTCGCGCTTTCGCGAAGCTCTACCACGAGCTCTCGCCCGCGGCTATCTCCGTCGGCAACGGCCTCGAGCGCAATCGCAATGGGGGCTCCGGTATCCGCGCGATTCTCGCGTTACCCGCGCTGACGGGAAAGTTTGGCACGCCCGGCAACGGCCTGATCGCGAAGGCCGGCGCGGCGTTCCCGAAGACGACGGATCGGCTGCATCGCCCGTACCTCGTGCCCGCCGGCACGCGCCGGATCAACATCCTCGACATCACGGACATGATCCTGGACGACAGCGTGTCGCCGCCCATCAAGGCGCTCTTCATCTACAACCACAACCCCGTGGCAGTGCTCCCGGATCAGAATCGCGTCATGGAGGCGCTGTCCAGAGACGATCTCTTCACCGTCGGCTGCGACGTGGCGATGACCGACAGCATGGCCTACGCTGATGTCGTGCTGCCGGCGTGCACGCACTTCGAGTATGCCGATATCTACCCGGCCTACGGACAGCAGTGGCTGCAGCGTGCCGAGGCGGTAATCCCGGCCGTCGGGGAATCGTTGCCTAACACCGAGATCTTCCGGCGCCTGGCGGCGCGCTTCGGCTTCGATGACGCAATCTTCCGAGAGTCGGACGCCGAGCTCATGGACGCGGCCATCGATCGCGACGACCCGAGGCTGCGCGGCGTGCGCCCGAGTGAGCTGCCCATGGACGCGGCCCTGCCGATGGAGTTCGACGGCGGCGACCCGATACTCTTCGAGAACGTCTTCCCGGCGACGGCCAGCGGA
This sequence comes from uncultured Gammaproteobacteria bacterium, assembly GCA_965364645.1. Lineage (GTDB taxonomy): Bacteria > Pseudomonadota > Gammaproteobacteria > HK1 > HK1 > JAABYT01. Next base: position 20,969 of record CBDTYP010000013.1, read on the forward strand.
AAGATCGAGCTCTTCTCCGCCTCACTCGATGAGGCCCACGGACAGGGGCTGCCCGGTTTCTCCCCGCTGGAGTCCCAATATCCCCTCGCGCTGATCACCCCGTCTTCGGACAAGCGCATCAACGCGACCTTCGGTGGGCTCTCCCATAGCGACGGCATGCCGGAGCTGGAGATGCATCCCGATGATGCGGCCGCCCGGAGTCTGGAGGACGGCGCGACGGTGAGAGTGTGGAACGACCTGGGTGAGGTGCACCTGTCATTGATCGTGACCGACGCCACCCGTCCGGGGGTCGTCTTCTCCGCCAAGGGCGTGTGGCTTCGCACCAGCGACACGGGCCAGACCACCAACGCGCTGGTGCCGAACGACAAGGCGGACATCTGCGATGGCGCCTGCTACAACGACACCCGCGTGGAGGTGGCGGCTCTCTAGGCTTCGAGTTCCATGGCCATTATTCGTGTCTCGTCTGCCGTAGCGGGTTTCGTCCTCGCGTTGAGTGTATTCGCCGACGCCACCGTCGAGCGTTGGTACACACCCGCGCACGTGACCCGCGGCGCCGTCGTGTACGCAGCCAATTGTGCCGTGTGTCATGGGGAGAACGGCGAGGGCACGAAGAACTGGCGTCAACGCACCGCCGACGGGAAGTTTCCACCGCCGCCTATCGATGGAAGCGCCCACGCCTGGCACCATCCCATGCGGATTCTTGGCGCGCAGATCAAATTCGGTGCGCCGG
>CBDTYP010000014.1:0-21411 GCA_965364645.1 uncultured Gammaproteobacteria bacterium
TGTCGTTAACCATGCCTGTCGAAGCCTCCAAACGGTCGATCAATCTGTGGACACCCACGTAGTCTGACAGAATCCCGCCGCACCCAAAACCCATCTCCCCAGAGCCGCTAAGCGCCTGGAAATGCTGGAAAACGTACCCATGACAGGCTATCGTCCATGGACCCGTCGCGGTGTGCCAGGGGGCCCGCCGCCACGGGTCCTTCGTTTCTGGAAGACGCATTTCTGAGCACGCCATGAGCAGCACGCGACCCGTCATCGGCATCCCGGCATGCCGCAAGCACATCGCGCCCCACATGTTTCACGCGGTGGGTGAGAAGTATGTCACCGCCGTGGCGACGGCGGCCGGCGGGCTGCCCTTCCTCATCCCGGCGCTGGGCGGCGGCCTGCCCATGGCTACCCTGCTCCAGAGTGTCGACGGCCTGCTCTTCACGGGCAGCCCGTCCAACGTGGAGCCCCATCACTACGAGGGCGAGCCCAGCGACGAGGAGACGATGCACGATCCCCACCGCGACGCCACGACGCTGCCCCTGATGCGCGCGGCCATCGACGCCGGCATCCCGGTATTCGCCATCTGCCGCGGCTTTCAGGAGATGAACGTCGTCTTCGGCGGCACCCTGCACCAGAAGGTCCACGAGGTCTCGGGCAAGCTTGATCACAGGGAGGATTCGTCGAAGCCTCTGGAGGAACAGTACGGGCCCATCCACCCGGTGAATCTGAGCGCGGGCGGGTATCTCGAAAATCTACTCGGAGAGAACGTCATCGACGTCAACTCCCTGCACTCCCAGGGCGTCGATCGCATGGGCGAGGGGCTGATCGTCGAGGCGACCGCGCCGGACGGCCAGATCGAGTCCTTCCGTGTCGCCGATGCCGCCGCCTTCGCCCTCGCGGTGCAGTGGCACCCGGAGTGGCAGGTAATGAAGAATCCGCACTCGGTCGCGATGTTCGAGGCCTTCGGTGACGCTTGCCGCGAACGCGCCCGGGAGACGAGGGGACATGACGTCGATACCGCAGTGGTGTGAGCAACGGGCCATCACCGAAGTCGAGGCATTGATGCCCGACATGTCCGGTGTCGCCCGCGGCAAGATCATGCCGGCGGAAAAGTATTGCGAGGACGAGGGCATGAACCTGCCCGAGGCGCTGCTCCTGCTCACCGTGACCGGCGACTACCCGGAGGACGTGCGCGCCATCAACGCATCCGACGGTGACATGTTCTGCCGCGGCGACGCCTCTACCATCCGACTGGTCCCCTGGGCACTCGAGCCCACGGCCCAGGTCATCCACGACTGCTTCTACCTGGACGGCAATCCCGTGGAAGGCTCGCCCAGACACGTGCTGCGGCGGGTGCTCGCCCTCTACGAGGCCCGGGGCTGGAAACCCGTCGTCGCTCCGGAGCTGGAATTCTATCTGGTCAAGCCGAACACCGATCCGGACTATCCCCTCGAGCCTCCCATCGGCCGCTCGGGGCGCGCCGAGAGCGGGCGCCAGTCCTACAGTATTGACGCGCTGGCCGAGCACGAGCCGCTCATCGAGGAGATCTACGATTTCTGCGAGGCCCAGGAGATCCAGCTCGACACGCTGATCCACGAGTCCGGCGCGGCCCAGATGGAGATCAACCTCATCCACGGTGACCCCCTGGAGCTCGCCGACCAGGCCTTCCTGTTCAAGCGCACCGTGCGCGAGGCGGCCCACCGCCACGGTATGTACGCCACGTTCATGGCCAAGCCCATGGAACAGGAACCGGGCAGCGCCATGCACATCCACCAGAGCGTCGTGGACATGGAGACCGGCAGGAACGCGTTCAGCCAGGCCGACGGCGGCGAGGGTCCGCTGTTCTCCGCCCATATCGCGGGGCTCCAGAAGTATCTACCCGCCGCCATGTCGATCCTCGCGCCCAACGTGAATTCCTACCGGCGCATCACACGCTGGTACGCCGCACCCATCAATCTCCAGTGGGGCTACGACAACCGCACGACGGGGCTGCGCGTGCCCAAGTCGGAGCCGGAGGCGATGCGGGTCGAGAATCGCGTCGGCGGCGCCGACGCCAATCCCTATCTCGCCATCGCCGCATCCCTCGCGTGCGGCTACCTCGGCATGGTCGAGAAGCTCGAGCCCACCGAGCCGCTGGATGGCAGTGCCTACGAGCTGCCCTACTCGCTGCCCAACGGGTTGCAGGAATCCCTGAGTCTCCTGCGGGACTCGCAACCCCTCATCGACGCCCTGGGCGAGCACTTCGCCCTCGCATACACCGCGGTCAAGGACGGCGAGGTCAATCACTACCACAAGGTAATCAGCTCCTGGGAGAGAGAATTCCTTCTGTTGAACGTATGACTGAGATTCCATGACCATGGCGCAACCCGGACGAAATCTCGATACCGAGCAGTGGCAGGAGCTGGATCGCCTCCACCACCTGCACCCGTTCACCGATTCCAAAGCCCTGCACCGGACCGGGAGCCGCATCATCACCCGTGCGGACGGCGTGTATCTGTGGGACTCCGATGGTCGCAAGATCCTCGACGCCATGGCGGGCTTGTGGTGCGTCAACGTCGGCTACGGCCGCGAGGACCTCGCGCGGGTCGCCTACGAGCAGATGCAGGAGCTGCCCTACTACAACAACTTCTTCCAGACGACGCACCCGCCGGCGGTGGATCTCGCCGAAGTGCTCTCCCAGGTGACCCCTGAGCATCTCAACCACGTGTTCTTCACCAACTCCGGCTCCGAGGCCAACGACACGGTGGTGCGCATGGTGCGACGCTACTGGGACATAAAGGGTAAGCCCGAGCGCACGGTGATCATCAGCCGCGAGAACGCATACCACGGCAGCACGATGGCCGGCGCGAGCCTCGGCGGCATGAAGCCCATGCACAGGCAGGGCGGCATGCCCATCCCCGATATCGAGCACATCACTCAACCTTACTGGTACGCGCTCGGCGGCAGTCTCTCACCCGAGGAGTTCGGACTGCAGGCGGCGCGCGCCCTCGAGACCCGCATCAAGGCGCTCGGCGCGAATCGCGTGGCCGCCTTCATCGGCGAGCCCATTCAGGGCGCGGGCGGCGTCATCGTGCCGCCGGAGAGCTACTGGCCGGAGATCGTGCGCATCTGCAAGAAGCACGGCATCCTGCTGATCGCGGACGAGGTCATCTGCGGCTTCGGGCGTACGGGCAAGTGGTTCGGCAGTGAGTTCTTCGGCATCGAGCCGGACCTCATGCCTATCGCCAAGGGCCTTTCCTCGGGCTATCTGCCCATCGGCGGCGTCATGGTCAGCGACGCGGTGGCGGACGTGCTGATCAACCGGGGCGGGGAGTTCCAGCACGGCTTCACATACTCCGGCCATCCCGCCTGCTGCGCCGTCGCGGCGGCGAACATCCGCATCCTGCGCGACGAGCGCATCATCGAGCGCGCGGAGGCGGAGACGGCGCCCTATCTGCAGAAGCGCATCCGCGAGTTCGAGAGCCATCCTCTGGTGGGAGAGGTGCGCGGCGTCGGTATGCTCGGCGCTCTGCAGTTCGCGAAGGACAAGGGCGCACGCACGCTCTTCGATCCCCCCGGCGACGTGGGTTCCCTGTGCCGGGACCACTGCACGGACAACGACGTGATCATGCGCGCCGTCGGCGACTCGATGATCCTCTCCCCGCCCCTGATCATCTCCAAGTCCGAGATCGACGAGCTCATGGAGAAGGCTGGCAAGGCCCTGGATCTCACCGCCCGGGATCTGGGCGTCTCCTGACGTAACGGCCGTGAGCGACCAGACGACCTTCGTACGCGGCTTTCGCAGCTCGGCGCCCTATATCCATGCCCACCGGGGGCGCGTGTTCGTCATCCAGTTCGAAGGCGATGCGCTCCTGGAGACGCAGTTCCCCGCGCTCGTGCACGACATGGCGTTGCTGCACAGCCTCGGCGTCAAGCTCGTCATCGTCCACGGGATCCGACCCCAGATCGAGGAACGCCTGCAGCTCCGAAACCATCAGACGCAGTTCGTCCACGGCGTCCGCGTGACCGACGCCGACGCTCTCGACGCCGTCGTCGACGCCTCCGGGGCCGTGCGCACCCGGGTGGAGGCCCTGCTCTCCATGGGACTCGCGAACTCGCCCATGCACGGCGCGAGCGTGCGCGTCGCGTCGGGGAACTTCGTTACCGCGCGTCCCCTGGGGATCCGCGACGGCGTGGACTTCGCGTTCACCGGCGAGGTGCGCCGTGTGGACACCGAGGCGATCGGCCGCCACCTCGGCGACGGTAACATCGTGCTGGTCTCCCCTCTCGGCTATTCGCCGTCGGGAGAGGTATTCAACATGCGCGCCGACGACGTCGCAACGGAGATCGCCGCCGAGCTGAAGGCGCAGAAGCTGCTCCTGCTGCGCTCGGAGCAGCTGCTCGACGCCCCCGGAGGGGCGCTCACCCGCCAGCTGACCCTCTCCGACGCCCGCCATGCCCTCAACTCACGGCCCCGGGCCGAGGACGGCGAGGCCGACCTCGCCCGTGAGTTCCTCACCCACGCGGTGCGCGCCTGTCACAACGGCGTCGCCCGCACGCACCTGCTGGACTACCGCGTGGACGGCGTCATCCTGCAGGAGCTCTTCACCCGCGACGGCATCGGAACCATGGTCACCGCCGGCGCCTACGACACTACCCGGCGGGCCACGGTCGAGGATATCGGCGGCATCCTCGAGCTCATCGGCCCGCTCGAGGATCAGGGCGCGCTCGTGCGGCGATCCCGTGACAAGTTGGAGACCTCCATCCAGGATTTCCTGGTGCTGGAGCGGGACGGGGCGATCATCGCCTGCACGGCGATTCATCCCGTCCCCGGCGAGAGTGTCGCCGAGCTCGCCTGCCTCGCCGTCGACGACGGATATCGCAAAGGCAGGCGCGGTGACGTCCTGCTGGGGGCGGCCGAGCAGGAGGCGCGGGCGGACGGCGTCGAGCGGCTCTTCGTGCTCACGACCCAGGCCACCCATTGGTTCAAGGAACGGGGATTCGCGGACGCCAGCATCGACGACCTGCCGGTGGAGCGCCGGGAGCTCTACAACTACGAGCGCGGATCGAAGGTCCTCATCAAGCCGCTGTAGGCCCGTGGTACTACACTTAGGGTAGTTCCCCAGGCTTCACGGCGGAGGTGTTCGATGGCCAACGTGCAGCAATTGCTCAACGCCAAGAGCGACCAGGTCTGGACCGCGGATCCCGACGACACCGTGCTCGATGCCATCCGCATGATGGCGGACAAAGACGTCGGCGCGCTGGTCGTCATCGAGGATGGCAGGCCCGTCGGGATCTTCACCGAGCGGGACTACGCCAGGAATGTGGTCCTGGAAGATCGGCAGTCGAAGACCACGCCGGTCCGGGACGTCATGAGCACGCGCATCGTCTGCGCATCACCCGAGCAGACCATCGAGGAGTGCATGGCCGTGATGACAGAGAAGCGCGTGCGCCACCTTCCCGTCCTCGAAGACGGCAAGCTCGCCGGCATCGTCTCCATCGGCGATCTGGTGAAGAGCCGAATCGCCGATCAGGAATTCCTCATCGAGCAGCTGGCCCACTACATCCACGGGTAGGCGCCGACCTACAAAGATTCGGTGATTGCCTTCAGGGTGACCGCGGGATCGTCTGCCCGGGTAATGGGCCGTCCAACAACCAGATAATGCGCGCCGTCCGCGATCGCCCGCGCTGGCGTCGCGATGCGCTTCTGATCGCCCTCTTCCCCGCCTGCCGGGCGTACTCCCGGGGTGACTCTCAGGAACGTGTCCGGCACCGTGTCCGCGAGGGTTGCGAGCTCCTTCGGTGAGCAGACGACGCCGTCGAGTCCGCAATCGTGTGCGAGCTTCGCGAGCCGCGTCACCTGATCCTCCGGCTCTCCCCCGATGCCCGTGTCCCGGAGATCGGCGGCGTCCAGGCTCGTCAGCAGGGTCACGGCAATGAGCAGCGGCGGCGACCGTACCGCGTCCACGGCGTCGCGCGCGGCCGCCATCATGGCGCGCCCGCCGCCGGCGTGCACGTTGACCATCCACACGCCGAGCTCGGCGGCAGCGCGGCAGGCGCCCGCGACGGTATTGGGGATGTCGTGGAACTTGAGATCCAGGAAGACGTCGAAGCCCCGGTCCTGCAAGCGGCGAACCACATCGGGCCCTTCCCGGGTGAAGAGCTGCTTGCCGACCTTCAACCGGCAGGTGCCCGGGTCGAGACGACCGGCGAGGTTCAGGGCCGGCGCTGCTTCCGCGTAGTCCAACGCGACGATGATGCGCGGACCCAAATCATTCGCCCGGTCACTCGCCACGTCACTCACCCTCGACTCCCTGAATCGGCTTGATGGTGTTCCAATGCTTGCAGCTCGGGCACTGCCAGTGCAGCAGCCGCGCCGGAAAACCGCAGTGCAGGCACTTGTAGATGGGCCGATCCGACAGGAGCTCGCCCGTGAGGTCCTTGAGGATGGACACGTGGGCGCCCTGCTGGGCGTCCGCCTCCTGGAGCTCCAGCTCCAGCAATCGGTCGAGGCCCCGCACCGAGGTGCGCCGGCGCAGCTGATCCGAGATGAACTCGATGGCGCCCTCGGCGCCCTCACGGTCCTGCTTCATGTCGGCAAGGGCCAGCATCGGCGTTATCCAGCCGTAGCGATCCATGAGGCCGTTGAGATACGCGTCCATCTCTTCCGGCTTCTCCAGCGCCCGATAGCAGTATTGAATGCGTTCGATGGTCTCCGGCACGTAGTCCGCGTCCTGCTCCTCGACCCGCTGGTAGGCGCGGATAGCCCGCTCGTGCTCCTGCAAATCGGTGAGGATGTCGCCCTCGAGGATGCTCGCCCGTACGCAGCGTTCGTGGCTGCCCAGTGCCTTCTTCACCAGCTCGAGCGCCTCGTCGACTTCATCGCTCTGTCGATGGCGTTCGGCGATCTCGCACTGATAGTGGGCGACCACCGGACTCAGATGATTGCCGGTCGCCTTCTCGAGGAGACGCGCAGAGTCGATGGCCTTGTCCCAGTCCTTCTCCTGCTCGTAGATGTCGATGAGCTGGCGAAGGGCCTGCACGCGATAATCGCCGCTGTCGGCGAGCTCCTGGAGCAGGTTCTCGGCGCGATCCAGGAGGCCGGCGCTCAGGTAATCGTGGCCGAGCTCCAACAACGCCTCGCTGCGTTGCTCCCTCTCGAGATTCGGCCGGGCGATCAGATTCTGGTGAATGCGTATCGCACGGTCCACCTCGCCCCGGCGGCGATAGAGATTGCCCAGCGCGAGATGCGTCTCCACAGTCTCGCTGTCGACCTCGAGGACCTTGATGAAGGCCTCGATGGCTTTGTCGGGCTGCTCGTTCAGCAGGTAGTTGATGCCCTTGAAATAGTTCGAGCGCAGATCGTCGGCGGCCGCCGCGGATTCCCGCCGGCGTAAGCCGAAACGCCCAACGAGCCACCCCGACGCCGCCGCCAGGGGGAGCAATAGCCAGAGGAAATCAAAGGGCGCCAATTCCGTCCTCGACCGGTCCTGTGACGGGTAGCGCGGGAGTGCTCAGTCGTTGTTGCCCGACCCGTCCGACTTCGTGGCCTGCCCGCGGCCGTCGACACGTTCGCGCAGCTCCTTGCCGGGCTTGAAGTGCGGGACGTACTTGGCCGGCAACGACACCGGCGCGCCGGTCTTGGGGTTGCGTCCGACGCGCCCGGGACGGAAGTGCAGGGAAAAGCTCCCGAAACCCCGGATCTCGATGCGTTCCCCGCTCGCCAGGCGATCGGCCATGTGCTCGAGCACAGTCTTCACGGCGAGCTCGACGTCCCGATACGCCAGCTGAGACTGCTTCTGCGCGATGCGCTCGATGAGTTCCGATTTCGTCATGGCACCTGTACCACGCTATCCCCTCCCCGTCGGCCTCGGCCGCAAGGGATCGCGCGGCGCCGCATTGCAACGGTTCTTGTTATCTCACTCGTCTGGTTGTTGAATCCCGAACGACCCCAGTTTGATACGCCGACTTCTGATTATGTTTTGTCGGCGTCTTGCGTACCGTCTCCCTCTTCCACTTCTTCTTCCGCTTCCGCTTCGCTCGAACCCATCTGGGCCTTCAATATGTCGCCCAGGGTCGCGCCGACACCCGCGACGCTGGCCGAGTACTCTTCCACTGCCGCCGCCTCTTCGTCGCTGTCCTTGGCCTTGACCGAGAGCGAGATGGTGCGCTTCTTACGATCCACCCCCACGAACTTGGCCTCGAGCTGTTCACCCACCTTGAGCACGGTGCGCGCATCCTCGACGCGTTCGCGATCGAGCTCCGAGGCTCTGATGTGTCCCTCGACGCCATCGGCAAGGTTGATGACGGCGCCGCGGGCATCCACCTCGGCGACTTCGCCGACAACGATGCTGCCCTTGGAGTTCTCGGCAAGAAACGACGAGAAGGGATCTCGGTCGAGCTGCTTGATCCCGAGAGAGATTCGCTCGCGCTCGGCATCCACCGACAGCACGATCGTCTCGATCTCGTCGCCCTTCTTGAAGTTGTGGATCGCCTCTTCGCCGGTCTGATTCCAGGAGATGTCGGAGAGGTGCACGAGTCCGTCGATGCCGCCGTCGAGTCCGACGAAGACACCGAAATCGGTAATGGACTTGATGTTACCCACGACCTGATCACCCTTCTTGTGGGTGGCGGCGAACTCTTCCCAGGGATTCGCCTTGCACTGCTTGACGCCGAGGGAGATACGGCGGCGCTCTTCGTCGATGTCGAGCACCATCACCTCGATCTCGTCGCCCAGCTGGACAATCTTGGTGGGATGGATGTTCTTGTTGGTCCAGTCCATCTCCGAGACGTGGACGAGGCCTTCGACGCCCTCCTCGATCTCGGCGAAGCAGCCGTAGTCGGCGATGTTCGTGACCTTGCCAAAGAGCCGCGTGCCCTCCGGGTAGCGGCGCGCGATATCGACCCACGGGTCGGCACCCAACTGCTTCAAGCCCAGGGATACACGATTGCGTTCCCGATCGAACTTCAGCACCTTGACGTCGATCTCGTCGCCGACGTTGACGATCTCGGTCGGGTGCTTGACCCGCTTCCAGGCCATGTCCGTGATGTGGAGCAAGCCGTCGATGCCACCGAGATCCACGAACGCGCCATAGTCGGTGAGATTCTTGACCACGCCCTTGATGACCGCGCCTTCCTGGAGGTTGGACAGCAGCTGATCGCGCTCGGCCGAATTCTCTTCTTCCACCACGGCGCGGCGGGAGACGACGACATTGTTGCGGCGCCGATCGAGCTTGATTACCTTGAACTCCAGCGGCTTGCCCTCGAGGTACGATGTATCCCGCACGGGGCGCACATCCACCAGAGAGCCGGGGAGGAAGGCGCGGATATCGTCGATATCCACGGTGAACCCGCCCTTCACCTTGCCGTTGATGAAACCGATGATGGTCTCCGAGTCCTCGAAGGCCTTCTCGAGACGGGTCCAGGCCTGGGCCCGCTTGGCCTTGTCCCGGGAGAGCTTGGTCGCTCCGAAGCCGTCTTCCACGGTGTCCAGCGCCACCTCGACGCTGTCGCCGACGCTGACTTCGAGCTCTCCGGACTCGTTCTTGAACTGCTCCACGGGGATCGTGGATTCGGACTTGAGACCTGCGGTGACGGTGACGTATTCGCCGCCGACTGCCACCACCGTTCCGGTGAGGATGGCGCCGGGGCGCATCTTCTTTTCTACTTCGCTTTGCGCGAGTAAGTCTGCGAAACTTTCCATACTATCCGGGCCCTTTCAGGCCCTGTCCGGACCGCCCGCGGTCCAATGTTGATCTGCCAACCGGACCCCTCGGCTGTACGGGCTGGCGCCGAGGTCCGGACCAATATGGGTGCCCTCAGGGCCCCGAAATTCCGCGCTCGCTCGCGATTCTCATCACTTGCGCAAACACCTCATCGATGCCGAGTGCGGTCGTGTCGATGACCACGGCATCCGATGCCGGCTTCATGGGAGCGACGCTACGCTCGCGATCGCGTTTGTCACGCGCGGATATTTCCCTAAGAAGGGGCGCGAGGTTAGCACCAATTCCTTTAGCTATCAACTGTTTAAGTCGCCTCTGGGCACGCTCTTCCACGCTCGCCGTGAGGTAGATCTTGAGCTCGGCATCCGGGAAAACGACGCTGCCCATGTCCCGGCCGTCCGCCACGAGACCCGGCGGCCGGCGGAACGCCCGCTGACGGGCGAGCAGCGCGGCGCGCACCCCCGGATATGCCGCGATGCGCGAGGCATTGTCCCCGCAGCGCTCGCTGCGCAGCTCGTCGCCCACGGGGCGGCCACGGAGGACGGGGCGCGCCAGTTCGTCACCGGCTTCCAGTCGAAACGCCACGTCCAGACCCTCGGCCAGCGCCGCGAGGCCCTCCTCGTCATCGGTAGCCACGGACTGCTCCTCGGCGCCAAGGGCCACCAGCCGGTACAGGGCCCCGCTGTCCAGGAGATGAAAGTCCAGGCTCCCCGCCAGCTGTCGAGTGAGGGTCCCCTTGCCGACGCCGCCGGGCCCGTCGACGGCGATGACCGGCACGCCGGCGTCGCTGGTCACGGACCCGTGGCCCCGTCGCCGCCGAGCGCGATACCGAGCCCCGCTCCCTTCGCGAGATCGGCGAAACCCGGGAAGGACGTGGCCACGTTGGCGCAATCGTCGACGATCACCGGCCCGCCGGCGCGCAGCCCGGCCATGGCCAGCGCCATGGCGATGCGGTGGTCCCCGCGGCTCGCCACCCGCGCGCCGCCCATGGGGCCGCCGCGGATGCGCATGCCGTCATCCAGGGGCTCCGCCGCCACGCCGAGGGCCTGCAGTCCCTCCGCCATGGCGGCGATACGATCACTCTCCTTGACCCGCAGCTCCCGGGCGCCGCCGAGCACGGTCTCGCCCCGGGCGCAGGCCGCGGCGACGAAGAGCGCCGGGAACTCGTCGATGGCCAGGGGCACGAGAGCGGGCGGGATATTCACGCCGTTGAGCTCCGTCCCCCGGACCCGCAGATCGGCCACGGGTTCGCCCCCGGCACGGCGTTCGTTCTCGATATCGATGCGCGCGCCCATGGCGCGCAACACCTCCACGCAACCTACCCGGGTGGGATTCATGCCGACGCCTTCGATGCGCAGATCCGACCCCCGAGCGATGCTCGCCCCTACCAGGAAGAAGGCCGCGGACGATATGTCGCCAGGCACCTCCACGGCCGTGCCCCGGAGCACCGAGGCGCCCGAGACGCTCACCACCCCGTCGCCTCGTTCCACGTCACACCCGAAGGCTTCCAGCATCCGCTCCGTGTGATCCCGGCTCGGCGCCGGCTCGCGCACCCGGGTCCTGCCCTCGGCGTAGAGGCCTGCCAGCAGGATGCAGGACTTCACCTGGGCGCTGGCCACCGGCATCGCGTAGTCGATGGCGGTCAACGCGCCGCCGCGGCCGTGAATGGTGACGGGTGGCGTGTCGCCATCGGCGGCCTCGATACGGGCGCCCATCTCGGTGAGCGGTGTCATGATGCGGCCCATGGGCCGCGCGGAGAGGGACCTGTCACCGCGCAGGGTCACCGGGAAGTCCTGGCCCGCGAGCACGCCGGGCAGCAGGCGCATGGCGGTGCCGGAGTTGCCGAGATCCAGATCCGACGCCGGCGCCCGCAGGCCCCGCAGGCCCACGCCCGATACCGTGAGGTTTCCTCTGGTCGGGCCCTGGATGGTCACGCCCATGGCGCGGAACGCCGCCGCGGTGGCGAGGGTGTCCTCGCCCTCGAGGAATCCGCTGATGGCGCTCTCGCCTTCCGCTATGGAGGCGAAGATCACCGACCGATGGGAGATGGACTTGTCGCCGGGCACGCGGATCGTGCCCCGAAGCCTCCCGCCGGGGTGGATGGTGAACGTCTCGGTCTTCGCCATGGCCCCCGGGTCAGTCCACGTCGGACTCGCCGGTGTAGCGGTCCCGCAGAGCCTTGGCGCGAGTGAAGAGATCCTTGATGGTCTTGCCATCGCCGTCGCGGATGGCGTCGAGAGCGGTGCCGAGATCCCCCTGGAAATGCTCGAGCGCGTTCACGAGCGCGTCCCGGTTGGCGAGGCAGATGTCGTGCCACATCTGGGGATCGCTGGACGCGATACGGGTGAAGTCCCGGAACCCGCCCGCCGCGTAGCGGAACATCTCCACCCGCTCCTCCATGTTCCCGAGCATGTCCACCAGGGTGTACGCGAGCATGTGGGGCAGGTGACTGGTGGCGGCCAGCACCTCGTCGTGATGGGCGGGGTCCATCTCGAGAACTTCCGCACCCACCGCCTGCCACATCTCCCGTACACGAGCCAACGCCGAGGGCGACGTCTCCGCGACCGGTGTCAGGATGACGCGGCGCCCCGCGAAGAGATTGTCGAGGGCGGCCTCCACGCCGCTGTGCTCGGTGCCGGCGATGGGATGAGCGGGGACGAAGTTCCCGGGCACGGCGCCGAACACGGAACGGGCCGCGTCGAGGACGCTCGCCTTGGCGCTGCCGACATCGGTCAGGACGGCCTCCTCGTCCAGCCCGGGAGCCATGGCCTCCAGCGCGCCGGCCATGGCACCGAGGGGCACCGCCAGGACGACCAAGTCCGCGCCCGCGACGGCCTGCGCGGGATCCACGTCGAAGGTGTCGATGATGCCGAGCTCCCGCGCCCGCTCGAGATTCTCCCGCTTGCGGCTGCAGCCGACGACCGAATCGACGAGCCCGAGGCGACGCAGATCCCTCGCCAGCGAACCGCCGATGAGGCCGACGCCGACGATGCAGAGTCGTTGGATCATCCGCCGTCGACGACCTTTTCGAGTGCGTGCAGGAAACGCGAGTTCTCGTCCTCCAGTCCCACCGTCACCCGCAGATGCGCGGGCAGACCGTAGACACCCACCGGGCGCACGATGACACCTTCGTGCAGTAACGCGGTATAGACCTGCCCTGCATCCAGGGGCGTTTCGAAGCAGAGAAAATTGCCCACCGATGGAATGTAGCGAATACCCATAGCGTCGAAGCCCGTCCGCAGCTGCCCCATGCCGCTCCTGTTGACGGCGACACTGCGGGCCAGGTGATCGTCGTCTTCGAGCGACCCTTCCGCGGCGACGAGCGCGAGGCTGTTGACGTTGAAAGGTTGGCGCACCCGATTCAAGAGCTCGGCGATCTCCGGGCTCGAAACGCTGTAACCCACGCGCAGGGCCGCGAGACCGTGGGCCTTGGAGAACGTGCGTGTCACGATCAGGTTCCCATACCTCGGGAGCCAGGAAATACAGTCCGGATAATCGGGCTCGTCCACGTAGTCGGCATACGCCTCGTCGACGACGACGATGACCGAGTCCGGCACACGTTCGAGGAATCGCTCGAGGGCTACCGCGTCGTTCCAGGTGCCCGTGGGGTTGTTCGGATTGGCGATGAACACGAGCCGGGTGCCCTCGCCGACGGCGTCGGCCATGGCCGCGAGATCATGACCCCATTCGCGGGCGGATACCGCGACCGCCCGGGCGCCGATGGCGCGGGTAACCAGCGGGTAGACGGCGAAGGCGTGCTCGGAGAACACGACCTCGTGCTCACTGGTCACGAACAGTCTCGCGATCAACTCCAGCAGGTCGTTGGATCCGTTGCCGAGGGTCACGCAGGCGTCCGGCACCCCGTGGCGGTCCGCGAGTGCTGCGCGCAGATGGGTACCGCCGCCATCGGGGTATCGGGACAGCTCGTCGAGGCCCACCTGAACCATCGCCCGTGCCTTCGGGCTCGGGCCCAGCGGGCTCTCGTTGGAGGCGAGCTTGACGATGTGCGTAAGCCCGAGCTCGCGCTCGAGCTCCTCCACGGGCTTACCCGGCTGGTAGGGTGTCAGCCCGCGCACACCTTCGTGCACGAGAGATAAGGGATCGCAGCTCATGGCGCAGCCTACGACCCGGACTCACATCTGCCAGACTCGCATCTGCCAGACTCGCATCTGGGATAGGAGCCGAGAAACTTGTAGAAGGGCGCGAGCTCGGCCAGCTCGGCGAGCGCCGCCTGCACGTTGGCATCCTCGGCGTGCCCCTCGAAGTCCACGTAGAACACGTAGCTCCAGGTACCCCGTCGCGACGGGCGCGACTCGATGCGGGTCATGTTGAGGTCGCGCTTCTTGAACGCCTGCAGCAACTCGTAGAGCGCGCCCGGGCGATCCTTCGTGGAGAACAGAACGGAAGTCTTGTCCTCTCCGGTGGCGCCGACCGCCTGGCGCCCGATCACGACGAAGCGGGTCCTGTTGCCCGGTTCGTCCTCTATGTTGGCGGCAAGCACCCGGAGATCGTAGTCGGCGGCGGCCGCCTCGCCGGCGATGGCGGCGGCATCGGGTTCGGCCGACGCGCATCGGGCCGCCTCGCCGTTGCTGCTCACGGTCTCGCGCGGGATCTTCGGGAGATTGGCGTCCAGCCAGCCCCGGCACTGGGCGAAGGACTGCTGATGAGAATAGATTTTGCGGATGCCGTCCATGTCGTCGCCGCGCGCCATCAGGCAGTGATGAATGGGCAGCTCCACCTCACCGCAGATGGAGAGTCCCGATGCCACGAACATGTCCAGCGTGTGCCCGACGACGCCCTCGGTGGAATTCTCGATAGGCACGACACCATAGTCGCTCCCGCCGGACTCCACCTGGCGGAAGACGCCGCCGATGCCGTCGACGGGGTCGGAGTCGATGGCGTGCCCGAAATGCTTGAACGCGGCGCTCTCGGTGAACGTGCCCTCGGGTCCGAGATACGCGACCGCCAGAGATTTCTGCAGCGCCCGGCAGGCGGACATCAATTCCTGAAAAATGCGCGCGACATGCTCCGCGGGAAGGGGACCGTCGTTGTCCTCGATGAGCGCGCGCAGCACCTCGGCTTCGCGCTCGGGACGATAGTAGTGCGTGGCGCCGCCGCCATCCTTGACCTCGGCGACCTTGCGCGCCAACCCGGCGCGGCGATTGATGCGATCGAGGAGCTCCTTATCGAGCGTGTCGATCTCGCGCCGGATTGCCTCGAGCTTTTTGTCTGCCGCGTTCACTTTGCCAATCGCTCACTTCCGCCCCACGCCTACAACGAGCGCGCTACGATGACGCCCTCGATTGCCGCGAGCCTGTTTATCACCGTTTCCGGTATCGGCGCCTCGACGTCGGCAAGCGTGTAGGCGATGTCGCCCCGGGACTTGTTCAACATGTCGATGATGTTGAGACCGGCGTCGGCGAGCGTCGTCGAAATCTGCCCGAGCATGTTCGGCACGTTAGCGTTGACCAGCACCACCCGACTACCCTCGTTGCGCGGGATCGCCACCTCGGGGAAGTTGACGGAGTTTCGCACATTCCCCTCCTCGAGATAGTCCCGCAGCTGATCGGCGATCATCACCGCGCAGTTCTCCTCTGCCTCCCGGGTCGACGCGCCGATGTGCGGCAAGGCGATGACCCGATCGTGTCCCGCAAGCCGCCGACTCGGGAAGTCGCACACGTAAGCGTGCACCTTCCCCGAATCGACGGCTGCCACGATTGCCTCGTCGTTGACGATGCCTTCGCGGGAAAAATTCAATACCGTGGCGCCGTCGCGCATGATACCCAATCCCCGGGAATCTATCAGATCACGAGTCCGGTCGTTGAGAGGCACGTGCACGCTGATGACGTCCGCGCTCCTCAGGAGATCGTCGACGCCGCTGGCCTGGCGAACCTCGGAAGATAGTTGCCAGGCACGGCTCACGGTGATGTCCGGATCGTGGCCGACGACGCGCATGCCGAGACGGAGCGCAGTGTTCGCCACCTTGACGCCGACGGCGCCGAGACCGATGACCCCCAGCGTCCGTCCGGGGAGCTCGAACCCGACGAAGTTGTTCTTGCCCTGCTCCACCTGACGCGAGATGGCCTCGTCGTCGCCTTCGAGGCCGCGGGCGAAATCGAGCGCGGCGGTGACATTGCGGGCTGCCAGCAACATGCCGGTGATGGTGAGCTCGCTGACCGCCTGGGCGTTGGCACCCGGCGCGTTGAACACCGGGATACCCCGGGCGGCGAGATCCTTGTAGGGGATGTTGTTGACGCCCGCCCCGGCGCGGGCGACGGCCTTCAACGACGGCGGGAAGGGATACCCGTGCATGTCGAAGGACCGCAGCATGATCGCGTCCGGGTCCGGGATGTCGTCGGAGACCTGGTAGCGATCCGGCGGCAGGCGTTCGAGTCCCGCCGGAGAGATGTTGTTGAGGGTGAGGACCTTGATCATGCCCGGCCAGCGTCACCCGTTGCGTCACCCATGACGCTGCATGAAATCGTCCATGAACGCCACGAGGGCGTCCACGCCCTCCTCGGGCATCGCATTGTAGATACTCGCACGCATGCCGCCGACGTAGCGGTGTCCCTTCAGCCCGACCAGCCCCTGCTCGGCGGACTCGCTCAGAAAGGCCGTGTCCAGATCCTCACTCGGCAGCGTGAAGGGGATGTTCATCCACGAGCGGCACGCCGGCTCGATTGGGTTGTGATAGAAATTCGACGAGTCGATACAGGCGTAGAGTTTGTCCGCCTTGCGCTTGTTGACAGCCCCCATCCTCTCCAGGCCGCCCTGCCCGTCGATCCAGTCGAGCATCAGCGAGGCGAGATACCAGGCGAACGTGGGCGCGGTGGCCGCCAGGGACTCGGCCTCGGCGTGCACCTGGTAGTCGAGCATGCTCGGCGTGCCCGGCCGCGCCCGGCCCAGCAGGTCCTCGCGCACGATGACGATAGTGAGTCCCGCGATGCCCATGTTCTTCTGGGCCCCGGCGTAGATGAGGCCGTACTTCCCGACGTCCATGGGGCGCGAGAGAATGTTCGACGACATGTCTCCCACCAGCACCCTGTCACCCAGGTCCGGCAGCTCGTGGTACTCCACGCCACCGATGGTCTCGTTCGGCGTGATGTGCAGATACGCCGCGCCGTCGGTGAGGCGCCATTCCGAGATCGGCGGGATGGACGCGTAATTCTGATCGCGGCTGCTGGCCGCGACGTTGACGGTCATCAGACGCTCGGCCTCGTCCATGGCCATCTTCGACCACATGCCAGTGTCCACGTAGTCGGCGACGCCGTCCGCGGCGGCGAGATTGAACGGTACCGCCGCAAAGTGCGTGCGCGCCGGGCCGTGGAGGAACAGGATCGAATAGTTGTCCGGCACGTTCATGAGCCGGCGCAGCGTCTCCCTCGAGCGATCGGCGATCGCGGCGAACTGCTTGCCGCGGTGGTTGACCTCCATGACGGACATGCCGTTGCCGTCGTACTCCAGGAGCTCGTCGCGGGCGTGCTCGAGGATCGATTGAGGCAGCATCGAGGGACCGGCGCTGAAATTGTATACCCTGGTCATCGTCGTTTCTCTGGGGTCGGTTGTTGGGCTTCGCTCGGCTCGGGCATCCTGCTTCGCTCTAACTCGTCCATCCCTGGACTCGTCCGCTCAGCCCAACCTACGGGAGACATCTATTCGTCTTCGACTACCTGCTCTTCGTCTTCGTCTACGACGCGCTCCATGCCCACCAGTCGCTCGCCTTCCCGTAAGCGGATGAGCCGGACGCCCTGGGTGTTCCGGCCCAGCACGCTGACCTCGTCAACCCGGGTGCGCACGAGCTTGCCGCCGCTGGTGATCAGCATCATCTCGTCGCTCTCCTCCACGAGCAGCGCGCCGATGACATGCCCGTTTCGCTTGCTCGTCTGGATGGAAATGATCCCCTGGCCGCCGCGGCCCTGGGGCCGGTACTCGCTGATGTGGGTGCACTTCCCGTAGCCGTTCTCCGTCGCGGTCAACACGCGTCCCGCGCCGGTGATGATGAGGGAGATAATTCTCTGGTCGCCCGGGATGCGCATGCCGATGACGCCGCGGGCGTTGCGGCCCATGGGCCGGACCTCGCTCTCGTTGAATCGGATCATCTTGCCGCCGCTGCTCGCTAGCATGACGTCCCGTTCGCCATCGGTGATGGCGACGCCGACGAGCCGATCGTCCTCGACGAGATCGATGGCGATGATCCCGGCGGCCCGCGGGCGCGAGAAATCCTGGAGCGGCGTCTTCTTGACCAGTCCGCTCGCGGTTGCCATGAGCACGAAACCCGGCTGCTGGAAGTCCTTCAGAGGCAACACCGCGCTGATGCGTTCGCCTTCTTCCAGGGGCAGCAGGTTGACGATGGGTTTTCCGCGGGCGGTGCGGCTCGCCTCGGGCAGATGATAGACCCGCAGCCAGTACATCTTCCCGCGGCTCGAGAAACACAGGATCGTGTCGTGGGTGTTAGCGACGAAGAGCTGATCGACGAAATCCTCTTCCTTCATCCTGGCCGCCGACTTGCCCATGCCGCCACGCTTCTGCGCACCGTAGACGTCGATAGACTGCCACTTGACATAGCCGCTGTGGGACAGCGTCACCACGACCTCCTCCGGGGCGATGAGATCCTCCGGATCGAGACCCTGGTGATCGACGACGATCTCCGTGCGGCGCGGATCCGCGAACTGCTCCCTCAACGCAACCAGCTCGTCACGGATGACGGTGCGCATGCGCTCGGGATTCTGGAGGATCTCCATGAGATCGGCGATGCGTCCCAGGATCTCGTCGTATTCGGTGAGGATTTTCTCCTGCTCGAGCCCGGTGAGTCGATGCAGACGCAGATCCAGGATCGCCTGAGCCTGCTCGGGAGACAGGTGGTAGCCCTTGCCGGTGAGACCGAACTGATCCCCAAGGCCCTCGGGGCGCGACATCTCGGCGCCCGCGCGCTCGAGCATCTTCGATACCGCGCCGGGCGGCCAGGTCTCGTCTACGAGCGCCTGCTTCGCCTCCGCGGGATTGGCCGCCGCCTTGATGAGCGCGATGACCGGGTCGATGCTCGCCAGGGCGATCGCCAGCCCCTCCAGCACGTGGGCGCGGTCCCGCGCCTTGCGCAGATCGAAGAGCGTGCGCCGGGTAACGACCTCACGCCGATGGCGAATGAAGGCCTCGACGAGCCGCTTCAGGTTCAGCAGCCGCGGCTGCCCGTCCACCAGCGCCACCAGGTTGATGCCGAACACCGTCTGCATGTGGGTGTGCTGATAGAGGTTGTTCAACACGACGTCGCCGGTCTCGCCGCGGCGCAACTCGATGACGAGGCGCATGCCGTCCTTGTCGGACTCGTCGCGCAGCCCCGAGATGCCTTCGAGCTTCTTGTCCTTGACGAGCTCGGCGATCTTCTCCTGCAGGCGCGCCTTGTTCACCTGGTAGGGCAGCTCGGTGACGATGATGCTCTGGCGCCCGCCGCTGTCACCGCCTTCGAAGTGGGCCTTCGCGCGCACCTGAATCCGGCCCCGGCCCGTGTGATAGGCCTCGCGGATACCCCGGTTGCCGTTGATGATCCCGGCGGTCGGGAAGTCCGGCCCCGGCAGCAGCTTCATCAGACCCTGGATGTCGATATCCGGGTCGTCCACGTAGGCGAGGCAGGCATCGACGACCTCACCCAGATTGTGGGGCGGGATATTGGTGGCCATGCCGACGGCGATGCCGGCGGATCCGTTGACCAGCAGGTTCGGCACCCGAGTGGGGAATACGGCCGGTTCCCGCTCCGAGCCGTCGTAGTTGTCGACGAAGTCGACGGTATCCTTGTCGAGATCGGCGATCAGCTCGTGGGCGATGCGCGCGAGCCGCACCTCGGTGTAACGCATGGCTGCCGGCGGATCGCCGTCCACCGAGCCGAAGTTGCCCTGGCCGTCCACGAGCATGGCGCGCAGCGAGAAGGGCTGCGCCATGCGCACCAGCGCATCGTAGACTGCCGTCTCGCCGTGGGGGTGGAATTTGCCGGTGGTGTCGCCGCAGACGCGGGCCGACTTCTTGAACGCCTTGTTCCAATCGAGCCCGAGCTCGTTCATGGCGTAGAGCACGCGCCTGTGCACGGGCTTCAACCCGTCCCTGGCATCCGGCAAGGCGCGACCTACGATGACGCTCATGGCGTAATCGAGGTACGACTGCTTCATCTCCTCCTCGATGTTTACAGGGAGGATTTCCTTGGCGATATCACCCATGCAGTCGTTCCGGCAGCATTGCCATCATAGTTAAATCCGTTGCCTCGGTTGGTGCCACGAAAGGAAGGAATTCTGGTGCGGAATTCACGCCCGTTTAAGCCCGAAAATTATACCACAGTCAGCTACTTAAAGCATGATTTTAGACGTCTCAAAGTGCCGTCTCCGGGCCCGCCGGAGGCGCTTCCGTTGGCAAGGAACTTCGGCGCCGGATATCATGCCTGCGCCCTTCCAGGGAGGCGCGTCAGGCACAGGAAACCTTCACCACCATGGAGCACATCGACACGCTGTTGAGCGCCCCCTGGGTGGTCCCGGTGGAACCGGCGGGCCGGGTGCTCGTCGACACGGCCGTCGCCGTACACCGAGGGCGCATCGTCGCGCTGCTGCCCCGGCAGGAGGCCGCCGAGCGCTTCCGCGCCGACGACGCCGTGCACCTCGATGGACACGTGCTCATCCCCGGCCTCGTCAATGCCCACACCCATGCGGCCATGACGCTCTTCCGGGGCCTCGCCGACGATCTGCCCCTGGACGTGTGGCTGAAGGAGCACATCTGGCCCGCCGAGCAGCGCTGGGTGAACGACGCCATGGTGCGCGACGGCACCCGCCTCGCCTGCGCGGAGATGCTGAGAGGCGGCGTTACCTGCTTCAACGACATGTACTTCTACCCCGACGAGGTGGGCAAGGTGGCCGCCGACTGCGGCATGCGCGCCACAATCGGACTCATCGTCGTAGACTTCCCCACCGTGTGGGCCAGTGACGCCGACGAGTACCTCGCCAAGGGCACGGAGGTGCACGACCGCTTCCGCGAAGTCGATCTGATCCGCACGGCGTTCACTCCCCACGCTCCCTACAGCGTATCCGACGCCACTTTCTCCCGGGTGCGCACCCTGGCCGACGAGCTCGACATCCCCGTGCACACCCATGTCCACGAGACCACGGGAGAGGTGGCGGACAGCGTGCGGGAGTTCGGCGAGCGACCCCTGGCCCGGCTCGATCGCCTGGGACTGCTCAATCACCGGCTGATGGCGGTGCACATGGTGCACATCGACGACGGCGAGATCGCGCGCATGGCGGAGTGCGCCGCCAGTGTCGTGCACTGCCCGGAATCGAATCTCAAGCTGGCCAGCGGTTTCTGCCCGGTGCAGCGCCTCCTCGACGCCGGCGTCAACGTGGCGCTCGGCAGCGACGGTGCGGCCAGCAACAACGACCTCGACGTTCACGGGGAAATGCGCACGGCCGCGCTGCTCGCCAAGGCGGTCGCCGGCGACGCGGCGGCGCTGCCCGCTGCCCGCGCCCTGGAGATGGCCACCCTGAGCGGCGCCCGGTACACGAAGTCCATCGTGACGTCCAGGGCGCAGCCCTCGATGCGACCCGGCAGCCGCTCGACGTACCACAGCTCGTCGAGCGTCTTCGCCCCCTCGATCCGTGTGTAGACGACGAACGGGACGTAGGTGCCCGAAGCGACCTTGATCATGTCGCCGGGGGCCGCGGCGTCGACAGCGGCCTGGATCGTGGCGTAG
>CBDTYP010000015.1:0-20608 GCA_965364645.1 uncultured Gammaproteobacteria bacterium
TCGCGATTGCTGCCCATACAATCTCCTATGACGATCTACTTTGGTAGATAGCGTACCGGATTCGTGGGCTTGCCGTCCCTTCGTATTTCGAAGTGCAACATGGCCCTATTGGATCCGCTACGCCCCATCTCAGCGATGCGCTGGCCACCTTTTACGGTGTCACCTTCCTTGACGAGAATTTTATTGTTGTGAGCATACGCACTTAGGTAACGTTTGTTATGTTTCACGATAATAAGCTGGCCGTATCCGATTAGTCCACTCCCGCTGTACACGACTTTTCCGTCCGCCGCAGCCTGAATCGGCTGCCCGAATCGCCCGGCGATGTCGATTCCCTTTCCACCGGAGCGGGAAAACGAGGTGACGACCTTGCCCCTCGCAGGCCAGTGCCAGCGCTTCACGGGAGCGTTCCCTCCCTTTGCGGCTGTTTTGCTGCTTTTCTTTATACTGCCGGTAGAAGTGGATTTTTTGCTCTTGGAGGCCTTCGACGGCGACTTGGAGGCGGTCGTGGATTTCTTGGCGGGCGAGGTCTTCTTGCTCGGAGACGCGGTCTTCGGAGGCTTCGTCAGGCGCAGCTTCTGACCCGGAAAGATCGTGTACGGCTCCCGTATCGCATTCCACCCGGCCAATCGGCGGTAGTCGAAGCCGTAGCGCCAGGCGATGGAATAAAGGGTGTCGCCGCGCTTGACGATGTACGAGGCGGGTCGCTTGCCGGGCTGGGGCTTCGGCGCTTGTGTGCGTTTTGAGCTCCCGGCGGGCTCGAACTTCGGATAGCTGCAGCCCGCGAGCGTGGCGAGCACGAGCGCCAACGCGAGGTAGACGGCCAATCGCCGCATCCGGTACACCCCGGCTACCCGGTGCCCGACACCAACGGCACGAAGCTGACCCGGGCGAGGGTTTCTTCCTCGACGCCCTCCTCGGTGCGGGTCAACACCTGCAGACGCTGGGACCCCTGCGCGCCAACGGGAATGACCAGGCGGCCGCCCACGCCCAGCTGATCCACAAGCGCCTGAGGCACGAAACCCGGCGCCGCGGCCACGAGTATCCCGTCGAAGGGCGCGTGGGCGGGCCAGCCGTCGAAGCCGTCTCCGTGACGCATGCGCACGTTGGTGATACCGAGGGCGTGCAGGCGCTCCCTGGCCGGCGGAATCAGGGACTCGATGCGCTCGATGCTGAACACCCGCCCCACCAGCTGTGCGAGCACTGCGGTCTGGTATCCGCATCCCGAGCCGACTTCCAGCACCTTGGCGAGATTCCCGCCCTGCACCAGGGCCTCACTCATCAGGCCGACGATATAGGGCTGGGAGATCGTCTGCCCCGCCCCGATGGGCAGCGCCGTATCCTCGTAGGCGCGGCTCGCGAGCGCCTCGTCGACGAAGATGTGCCGCGGCACCGCGCCCATGGCGGAGAGCACGCGCTCGTCGCGTATGCCTTCGGCGCGCAACCTCTCGATGAGCCGGTCTCGGGTGCGCGCGGAGGTCATGCCGATACCTGGGAACTGGCGCATCATCCGAGGCTGATCCCCCGAATCCACTCCGCCGTCTGCTCGAGGGAGTGGTGGCGGGTGAGATCGACCTGGATCGGCGTGATCGACACGAGCCCGGCGCGCACCGCGTGGAAGTCGGTGCCTCGCCCCGCGTCCTGCTCGGGTCCGGGCGGACCGACCCAATAGATGGACTCGCCCCGGGGATCGACGCTGCGCACGACGGGTTCGGCCTTATGACGTTGACCGAGGCGCGTTACTTCCATCCCCCGGAGCTTCGACACCGGCAGATCCGGTACGTTGATATTGAAAATCATGTCGGCCGGCATGGGACTCGACAACATTCCCTCGAGCAATGCAGTGACCACCTGCGCCGCCGTCTCGTAGTGATTCGAACCATCACTTACCAGCGAGACGGCAATTGCGGGCAGACCGAGGAAGCGTCCTTCCATCGCGGCGGCGACGGTTCCCGAATAGATCACGTCGTCACCGAGATTGGCACCCGCGTTGATCCCGGATACGACGATATCGGGTTCCTCTTCGAGCAAACCGGTGATCGCGAGGTGCACGCAGTCCGTCGGTGTGCCGTCGACGTAAATAAATCCATTCTCAGCGACTCTGGGGCGCAGAGGGGTGCTGAGCGTCAATGAGTTGCTCGCGCCGCTACGGTCGCGCTCAGGAGCGACCACGTCGACTTTTCCGTGCGCAGCGAGCGCGCTCGCCAGACAGCGAATGCCGCGGGACTGATAACCATCGTCGTTACTGATGAGAATCTTCATCACGTCATTGCGCAGGGAAGGCGACGAGGTGATCCGCCGCGACGCGAATGCCGACGCGCGCGCCTTCCTCGTGATCCAGGTGACTCGGAAACAGAGACAGCACGGTGGCGCCGGTCTCGAGCGTCAGAGAGTACAGAATCTCCGCGCCCTTGAATGCTCTCGCGACGACCGTTCCCTGAAGCCCGCTCTCGGGATCCGGGAGGATGTCGTCCGGGCGCAGCAGCACGTCGACCTTTGATCCGATGGGCCAACCGTAGGCGCGGTTGCCGCGGATCACGCCGAGCTCGGTGTCCACCGAATCCGTCGTGCGCAGCGTGCCCGGGAGGAATACGCCCTGGCCGATAAAGTGCGCGATGAAACGATCCGCCGGCTCGTGATAGAGGTTGTAGGCGGTGTCCCACTGGAGCAGCCGGCCGTCGTTGATGACGCCGATCTGGTCGGCCAGCGCGAAGGCCTGATGCTGGTCGTGGGTCACGAGCAGCGTCGTCACCTCGCGCTCGACCAGGATCCGGCATACCTCCTGACCAATGCGCTCGCGCAGATCCGCGTCGAGGCTCGAGAAGGGCTCGTCGAGCAGGACCACCTCCGGACTCGGCGCGAGCGCGCGCGCAAGGGCTACGCGCTGCTGCTGTCCCCCGGACAGCTCGTGGACGAAGCGCGGACCCGCGCCGTCGAGCCCGACGACGCCGAGAAGCTCGTCGACCTTGGCGCGCTTCTCGGCGGCCGTTCTGCCTCCCAGGCCGAAGGCGATATTGCCCTCCACGGACAGATGCGGAAAGAGCGCGTTTTCCTGGAACACCATGCCGATGCCGCGCTGTTCCGGGGGAACCGTGTCCCCGACGCGTGACATCGCGCGCCCGCCGACGTGGATTCCGCCGGCGAGCACCGGTTCGAACCCGGCCACGGTGCGCAGCAGCGTCGTCTTTCCGCAACCGCTCGGGCCGAGCAGGCAGGCGATACCGCCGGGATTAACGTGAAAGGAGATCGCCTCGAGGACGGGCTTGCCACGATAACCCGCCGAGAGATCTTTCACTTCGAGCAATCCGCTCATTCGGCAGTGGGTGGCGCCATGACGGCCCTGAGTATAGGGGTTTTGGCGACGGGGACAAACGGCCGCGGCGCGACTCGATGACGAGGGCGATGACGGGGGCGATGAAGCAGAAGGATCAACGGGCGAGTAGAAATTCCACCAACGCCATCTGTGCGTGCAGTCGATTCTCCGCCTCGTCCCAGACAACGCTGTGCGGCCCCTCGAGCACCTCGGCCGAGATCTCCTCGCCCCGATGCGCCGGCAGGCAGTGCATGACCAGCACGTCGGGGTTCGCGGCCGCCACCAGATCCGCGTCCACCTGAAAGCCCGCGAAGTCCGCGAGGCGCCGGGCCTGCTCCTCTTCCTGTCCCATGCTCGCCCAGACGTCGGTGACGATGAGATCGCTATTCCGGGCGGCCTCGCGCGCGTCGTTGAAGAGCTCAACCCGCGCACCGCTCGAGGCGATGAGCCCGGCATCGGGCTCGTAGCCGGGCGGGCCCGCCACCCGCAGCGTGAAGTCGAAACGCTCGGCCGCCTCGATGAAGGAATTGCACATGTTGTTGCCGTCACCCACCCACAACACGGTGCGCCCCGCGATGTCCCCACGGTGCTCGACATAGGTCTGAATGTCGGCGAGCAGCTGGCAGGGATGCTGGTAGTCGGTAAGGGCATTGATCACCGGGACCAGGGAGTACGCCGCGAACTTCTCGATGCGATCGTGCTCGAAGGTGCGCACGACGATGGCGTCGGCCATGCGCGAGACGATGCGCGCGGTATCCTCCACCGGCTCGCCGCGCCCGAGATGGGTGTCCCGGGGCGAGAGGAAGATGGCGTGCCCACCGAGCTTCGCCATCCCCGATTCGAACGAGACCCGCGTGCGCGTCGACGACTTCTCGAAGACCATGGCGAGCACGCGTCCCGGGAACAACGCGGGCCGTTCGCCCGCCCGCAGCTGGCTCTTGATCGCCGCCGCGCGTTTCAGCAGATCCCGCAGTTCCCCGCTGCTGAGATCCGAGACCGCCAGGTAATGTCTGGGCTCGCCCGCGCTCATGACCTCAGTCGCCCGCGTTCCACTCGGTGATCAGCTCCCGCACGGTGTCGACGATCGTGTCGATCTCCCCGTCGTCGATGATGAGCGGGGGCAGCAAGCGGATGACCCTGTCCGCCGTCACGTTCATGAGCATGCGTTTGTCCAGTGCGCGCCCGACCAGCTCGGCGCAGGGACGGTCGAGCTCGATGCCGACCATGAGCCCCCTGCCGCGCACGTCGCGCACGCAGTTCAATCCCCGTAGCGCCTCTTCGAGCCGCGCCCGGAGGCGCTCACCCTGCTCCCGGGCGCGATCGACGAGTCCTTCGCTCTGCATCGTTTCGATCACGGCGAGCGCCGCGGCGCAGGCGAGCGGGCTGCCGCCGAAGGTGGATCCGTGGGAGCCCGGCTTGAGCGCCGCGGCCGCGGCGCCCCGGGCGAGACAGGCGCCGATGGGCACACCGTTGCCGAGCGCCTTCGCGATCGTCATGACGTCCGGGCGCACGTCCTCGTGCTGATGGGCGAACCAGCGCCCCGTACGGCCCATGCCGGTCTGAATCTCGTCGAGCATGAGCAGCCAGTCGTGACGATCGCAGAGCGCGCGCAGCTGCGCGAGATAATCGTCCGCGGGCACCACCACGCCGCCCTCGCCGAGGATCGGCTCCACCAGCACCGCAACAATGTCCGGCTCGGACGCGGCGATAGCCTCGAGCGCGCCGACGTCGCCGTAGGGAAAGCGTACGAACCCCTGCACCAGCGGCCCGAAGCCCGCGTGCACCTTCGGGTTCCCGGTGGCGCTGAGGGTCGCGAGGGTGCGGCCGTGGAAGCTGCCTTCGGCGACGGCGATCTTCGGCAGATCGATTCCGCGGGCATTGCCGGTCGCCCGGGCGATCTTGATCGCGGCCTCGTTGGCCTCGGCGCCGGAGTTGCCGAAGAAGATGCTGTCCATCCCGGAGAGCTCCACCAACATCTCCGCCAGCCGTTCCTGGTTGGCGATACCGTACAGATTCGAGGTGTGCACGAGCCGCCCGGCCTGCTCGCTGACGGCTTTCGTGACCGCGGGATGGGCGTGGCCAAGCCCGCAGACGGCGATCCCGGAGAGCGCGTCCAGGTAGCGCTCTCCCTCCTCGTCCACGAGCCAGGCGCCCTCGCCGTGGCTGAAGTGCACGGGGAGCCGTGCATAGGTGGGCATGATTGGCGTGGTCATGGTCTCAACCTGATAAAACGCGAAAACCCGGCCACGAAGCCGGGTTCCCGCAACGATCCCCTGCGACCGCTCGTCGTCTAGAACGGCAACCCGTGTGCGGATGCGCCCATGAACAACAGCATCGGAATCGACAATGCCGTGTTACTCCTGGACGCCAACAGCGCGACGCGGCGCGCCTTACCCTTCTCCTCGTCGGTGGCTTCAACCATGCCGAGGATCTTCTTCTGCGCCGGCCAGATCAGCACCCACACGTTGAACAGCATGATGGTGCCGAGCCACGCGCCGACGCCGATGGTCTGGCTCGCGCCCTGGAGCAGGAACGCGTCAACGAAGCTCAGGTGCGGTGCGGCTTCCAGATACGACGCGCCGGAGAGCCATGTCACCAGGGCCGCCCAGCGAAACCACAGCAGCGCCCGGGGCGCCACGTACTTGGCGATAGCGGCCGGCCCCGGCCCGTCCTTGTCGGCAGCCGCCGCCGCCATGGCCGGCACCTGCACGAAGTTGAAATAGTAGAGCAGCCCGATCCACGTGATTCCCGACAGGAAGTGGATCCAACGCTCGATGCCCAGAATGAATTCCATCGTTACCCCCGTTCGATAGTTCGACTACCGGCCCGTGCCCGGCGCTTCCGCCGCTGACGGCGCGCTAAAAGATGAGTGCCAGGATCACCGCGATCACGAAGCCGCTGATGATCGTTCCCCAAATGCTGTCCAACGGATTCATCTTCCCCTCTCCGGTCCCGTTACAAAGTCGCAGTATTTTACTCGGTTTTGCCGCAAATGCTATGCGCGCGAAATTGGGGTCAGCAAAATCGGGGTCAGAGACCTTTTTCCCCGACCCCTAACGCTTTCGTGACGGTCGCAATGGAAAAAGGTCTCTGACCCCGATTTTGCTGACCCCAATTTCGCGCCTCACTCGGCCTCGAGCCGGCGCCAGACGCAGGCGCCGTCGCTGGCCTCGTCGATGGCCAGCAGCCGTTCGCGGTGCGCATCCAGCTCCTGGTCGTCCGCGCGGATGACCCGCAACGGCCCGCGGGACGACCCGCCGCTGTCCCGGGCCGCGCGGCTCGCGGTCGGCGCCGCCGTCGAGAGATCGAGGGTCGCCTGTCCGCCGGTCATGGCGAGATAGACCTCCGCGAGGATCTCGGCGTCCAGCAGGGCGCCGTGCAAATCCCGCCCGGAGTTGTCCACGCCGTAGCGCTTGCACAGCGCGTCCAGGCTGTTGCGTTGCCCCGGGTGCAGATCCCGCGCGAGCGCCAGCGTATCCAGGACGCTGCAATAGGTCTCCACGGGCGAGTGCTCCGCCCCGAGGCGCGCCAGCTCGTGGTTGAGAAAGCCAACGTCGAAGGGTGCGTTGTGAATGATGAGCTCCGCGCCTTCGACGAAGCCGAGGAAGGCTTCGGCCACGTCGACGAAGGGCGGCTTGTCCAGCAGCGACTCGTCGCTGATACCGTGGACCGCGAAGGCGGCGGGATCGACCTGCCGATCCGGGCGCACGTACTGATGGAAGTGGCGGCCGCTCAGGCGGCGGTTGACCATCTCGACGCAGCCGATCTCGATGACGCGGTGCCCCTGCTCGGGTTCCAGGCCGGTGGTCTCGGTATCCAGCACTATCTGTCGCACGTTACGCTTCTCCTGCAGAAATCATTCCCGACGGTCTTCGCGATCTTCGTAGGTTGGTGCTGAGCGCAGCGAAGCCCAACAACCGGCGGATGTTGGGCTTCGCTGCGCTCAGCACCAACCTACAAGAGTCACCCATCGAGAGTCACCCCAGCATCTCGTCGATGGCGCCGCGGGCGAGAGCGTCGGCGCGTTCGTTCTCCGGATGGCCGCTGTGGCCCTTCACCCACACCCAGTCGATGTCGTGGGTGGCCGTCGCCGCGTCCAGGCGTTTCCACAGATCCGCGTTCTTCACCGGCGAGCGGCCGGCCGTGCGCCAGTTATTGCGCTTCCAGTTGGCGAGCCACTGGGTGATGCCGTTGCGCACGTACTGGGAGTCGGTGACGAGCCGTACCCTGCACCCTCTCTTCAATGCTTCCAGGGCGTGGATCGCCGCCAGCAGCTCCATGCGGTTGTTCGTGGTGTCCCGCTCGGCGCCGCTCAGACACTTCTCGTGCCCGTCGTAGCTCAGGATAGCGCCCCAGCCACCGGGCCCGGGATTGCCCCGGCAGGCCCCGTCGGTATGGATCTCGACGAGATCACTCGCCATCGACGACCCGGGCCGACGGACCGACGAGCCCCACCGACACCAGCCTGCGGCGCGGGCGCCAGCTCGGACGCACCCGGGTCAGTGTGGTGACGCGCTTGCGTGCGAGAAGGAAGTACGCGCCGGAGAAGTACGCCGGCATGCGTTTGCCGATATGGTCGAGGAAGTCGAGCCGCTTCAGTAATCCTTCGTTGCTGAACGGCGGCTTGAAGAAACACGCGTCCTGACTGAGCACATCGAATCCCAGGAGAGCGAGCCAGTCGCGCAGCCGCGGCAGCGCGAGGAAGTCCCCGCTCCAGGGCACCGGTTGCTGGCGCCGCTTCAGATAGCGCCAGGCGCCCAGCATGCCCCAGGGATTGAAGCCGCAGATGATAAGGTGACCGTCCGGCACGATCACCCGCGCGGATTCGCGCAGCGCCTCGTGGGGCTGGGCCTCGAATTCGAGAACATGGGGCAACACCACGACGTCGACGCTGTCGGACTCGACGGGCAGCGCCGTCGCCCTGCCACGCACGACCGGATAGTTGCAGTCGTGGGGTTGTCCATCGATCGCCACCACGTTGCGATACAGGATGCGGCTCTTCGCGAGCAGATCCAGATCCCCCAGGCGTCCCACCTGCAGCAGGTGATAGCCGAACAGGTTGGGCAGCACCCGGTCGAGCTGTGCGGCCTGCTCCCGCGCGATCTCGCAGCCGGGAACACGGGAGAACCAAGCGTGTAATGCGCGGCGATCGATAGGCTCGGGAGACTCGGCGGTGTGACTCACATCCATCACTCTAGTATTTCTCGCCGGGGTCGATTAGACAACCTCTGGCCACGGGAAGGCGTAGCGGCGCGCGACTCGCACCCCGATGCTTGAACCGGGTCTCGAAACACGGATACGCGCCTTGACCGGTACCCGGCGCACTCCTAGCATTACGCCGGTTCACGCGGCCAATCAACAGCACTTTCCGAAAAATAATGAAAGCAATCGGGGCCCTCGAGGCCGCTTCCCACCAGGCAGACGAAACCCACGCCCCGGCAGACGGCGGCCGTGGGCGCGGCCGCGGCTGCGCCGCCGCGGCGCTGCTCGCCTCGACCCTCACGCTGACGGCCTGCTCGTCCATGGGCCCGCAGACGGAAGAAGCGCAGCCGCCGGCTGAGACTATGGCCGCCTCGGTCCCCGGGGGCGATCATGATGCGCAGATCGTAGACGCCGGCGACGGCGTCGTGGATGCCGCGGCGGGCGCCGAATCCTGGACCCGGGGCATCCCTTCCATCGATGTGGCGCCGCCGACGAGGGCCGATCTGTGGCACCGCTCGCGCACGCGCTTCGTGCTGGAACGGGAGAGCCGGCCACGGCTGAAGCGCGAGATCGCCTGGTTCGCGCGCAACCAGGCGTACATGGACCGTGTATCCGACCGCGCGCGCCTGTACCTGCATCACATCGTCACCGAGGTGGAGCGCCGCAACCTGCCCGGTGAGCTCGCCATGCTGCCCGTGGTGGAGAGCGCGTATCAACCCTTCGCTTACTCCCACGCCCGGGCATCGGGAATCTGGCAGTTCATACCGTCCACCGGACGCATGTACGGACTGCGCTACAGCTGGTGGTACGACGGACGCCGGGACGTCGTGGAATCCACCCGCGCCGCCCTCGACTATCTCGAGAAGCTGCATGCTGAATTCGACGGGGACTGGCTCCTCGCGCTCGCGGCCTATAACTCCGGCGAGGGCAACGTGCGCAAGGCGGTGCGCAGGAACCAGCGCGCCGGCAAGCCCACGGACTTCTGGAATCTCAAGCTGCCGCGGGAGACCCGCAGCTACGTGCCGCGCCTGCTGGCCATCTCCGCCATCGTGGAGGATCCGGGCGCACACGGCCTCGCCTTGAAGCCGATCCCCGATGAGCCCTACTTCGCCGCCACCGAGATCGACGGCCAGATCGATCTGGCCCTGGCCGCGGAGATGGCCAAGGTGTCCCTCGAGGAGCTCTATCTATTGAATCCGGGATTCAGCCGCTGGGCGACGGATCCGGACGGCCCGCACCGTCTGCTCCTGCCGATCGACACGGTTCCCGCCTTCGAGCAGCGCCTCGCGGATCTCCCGGCGAATGAGCGGATCCGCTGGCATCGCCACGTCATCCGCGGCGGCGACACCCTGGGCACTATCGCCCGGAAGTACCGCACCAGCGTCGCGGCGCTCAAGCAGGCCAACAACCTGCGGGGCACCACCATCCGCAAGGGACGGAGCCTCATCGTGCCCATGGCGTCCCGCTCGCTCGCGGACTACCGTCTGAGCGCCGACATGCGGCGGACCATGCGCCGCGCCGTTCCCGGCAGCGGCACCAAGATCGTCTACCGGGTGCGCAGCGGCGACAGCCTGTGGAAGATCGCCCAGCGCTTCGGCGTATCCGTTAACAAGATCGCGCGCTGGAACGGACTGTCCAAGCGCCGCGTGCTCCGTCCCGGCAAGCGCCTCGTCATCTACCGCGGCAAGGCTCCCGCCGCCGCGAAGGTCACGAAGGTGGTCGCGGTGGAGCGACCCGACATCCCCGCCGGCGCCTCCGTGCACGTGGTGCGCCGGGGCGACAACCTCTGGACCATCGCGAAGCGTTATCGCCTGTCGGCCCGGCAGCTGGCGGAGTGGAACCGCATCACGGGAAACGCGCTCCTGCAGCCGGGCCAGACCCTGACCCTCTCCCCCGCGCCCACCGAGAGCACCCCGGCGGCGGAGTCCGGGAAGGCCGAAGGAGGAAATCCGGGCAGTATTTGAACCGAATTCTCGCATTCCAGAATTTTTCTCTTGAAATTCAATTGATTAAACCGCTTTCTTGAAGCGCCTTCGACTGCTCACGCCGCCCCTGCCCGATTCCGCCTCCGTTGTGAGGGCCATGACGTTGGGGCCGGTGTCACAGAAACACGCGGGCCCGAAAGCCATACTTCTGATTCCTCCCCGGTGACACTACACGATGAAAGTTCCTGAGAAGATCGGCAAGTACGAGGTCCACAAGTGCGTTGGACGCGGCAGCATGGGCATCGTCTATGCCGGCCACGACCCCTTCGCCGATCGCAAGGTCGCCATCAAGGTCTGCTCGATCCAGGACGAGAACGAGGGGCAATCCAGCCGCCTGGCGAAGAAGCTCTTCTTCAACGAGGCCCACACCACCGGGTCCCTGGATCACCCGAACATCCTGACCGTGCTGGACGCCGGTGAAGAGAACGACCAGCCCTACATCGTCCTGGAGTTCGTGGACGGCGGCGACACCCTCAAGGGCTACATCGACAAGGACAACCTGCTGGCCGTGGACCGCACGGTGGAGATCCTTTTCCAGTGCGCGAAGGCCCTGGACTACGCCCATCGCCGCGGCGTCATCCACCGTGATATCAAGGCCACCAACATAATGCTCACCGCCGACGGGCGCGTGAAGATCTGCGACTTCGGCATCGCGCAGTACTCCGCCGGTGATCAGACCCAGGTCATGGGCCTGCTGGGCTCGCCGCGCTACATGTCGCCGGAGCAGGCCCGGGAGGAAGACGTCACCGCTCAGACCGACATCTATTCTCTCGGCGTCGTCGCCTACGAGCTGCTCACGGGCAAGGCCCCCTGCGACGCCACGGGGCTCTCGAAGCTCATCCATCAGATCCTGCACGAGGATCCGACCCCCATGCGCGATCTGCGCCCGGAAGTCTCGCCGCAGCTGGAGCAGATCGTCGCGAAGGCGATGGCCAAGGATCTGGACGTCCGCTACAAGTCCGGCCAGGAGATGGCCGCCGAGCTTGCCGGCGTGTTCTCGCACCTGGACGAGCCCGCGGAGGCGCCGGCCGCCGAAGACAAGTTCACCACCGTGCGCGAGCTGCGCTTCTTCAACGAGTTCGCCGACGACGAGGTGGCGGAGGTCATCTCGGCCGCCGAGTGGAAGCAATACGCCGCGATGGACAGCATCGTCGACGAAGGCACCCTGGAGCATTCCTTCTTCATCATCGTTTCCGGCGACGTGGCGGTGGTCAAGGCGGCCAAGCAGATCAGCTCACTCACCAAGGGCGATTGCTTCGGGGAGATGAGCTACGTCTCGAAGACCCAGCGCAGCGCCTCCATCGTAGCCGTGGGTGACGTCGAGCTCCTGCGGGTCGACGCCGCGCTCATGGAGCAAGCCTCTACCGCCACGCAGCTGCGTTTCAATCAGATCTTCCTGCGGACCCTCATCGAGCGTCTGACCACGACCAGCGAAGAGCTCGCCCGCTACGTCGCCTGACCGTGTGCTAAACTCGACCTTGAGGCATTGCACATGCAAAGGCTTGTACGCGTCCACCCTCGACCCATCAGCACCCTGATCGATCTCCCCACCCAGTCAGCGGTCCCACTACCAGAGAGATCACGTTAGAGACGGAGAGTGAGCATGTCGGAAAAGATTTCTGTTGAAGCGATGGACCACAGCAAGAAGAACTCTCCGGTGGCCGGACCCATCGAGGAAGAGTCCACCGTAATGCTCGATCAGGCCAGTAAAGTCTGCTTCTGGAACGATCAGGAATTCAAGGAAGGCCAGGTGGTCGAAAGCGA
The DNA here is from genome assembly GCA_965364645.1 of uncultured Gammaproteobacteria bacterium. Classification (GTDB taxonomy): domain Bacteria; phylum Pseudomonadota; class Gammaproteobacteria; order HK1; family HK1; genus JAABYT01. The sequence goes on from CBDTYP010000015.1 coordinate 12,262, forward strand.
AGGCACCGAGTACGAGTGCACCTTCGGTCAGTGGATCAAAGATAGCTAGGATTCGGCATCTTCCACCCGTCCGGGATAATCAGGTTGGCCCGGAGCATCGTATAGATGGCATCGCGTCGAGTGCCCCGCCGACACTTCCCTCGACGCAGGATAACTCTCCAGGCACACGGGTAAGACTCGCGCACAGCGCGGGTGGAAGTGACATCCGCCCGGCGGGCTCGCCGGCGACGGCAGATCCCCTTCCAGGTTGATAATTTTCTTTCCTCCACCCTCTTCGTCCCCTTGCGCTATCCGCGGCACCGCCGACATGAGTGCCTGGGTATAGGGATGCGAGGGGCCGCCCAGAATCGTCTCCACGTCGCCGTGCTCGACGATGCGCCCCAGATACATGACCGCGACCTCGTGGGCGATGTAGGACACCACGGACACGTCGTGGGTGATGAACAGGTACGAGAGTGCGAGCTCGTCCTGGAGACGCCTCAACAGGTTGAGTATCTGTGCCTGCACGGAGACATCGAGGGCGCTCGTCGGCTCGTCGCATATGATGAGCTTGGGCTCGACGGCGAGCGCGCGGGCGATGCAGATGCGCTGGCGCTGACCGCCCGAGAACTCATGGGGATAGCGGTTCGCGCTCTCCGCGGGCATGCCGACCTGGTCGAGGAGCGTCGCCACCCGCCCCGCGTGTGACTCCCGACTCCCCTCCACGCCCTGGGCCACCAGCCCCTCCGCGATAATGTCGCCGACGAGCATGCGCGGGTTCATCGACGACACCGGGTCCTGAAAGATAATCTGCATCTCCGATCGCCGCCGGCGCAGCTCCGCGCCCGACAGCTTCGTGAGATCCTGGCCCTCGAAGAGCACACTCCCCCCGGTGACACGGATGAGCTGCAGGATGCCCTTACCGACCGTGGTCTTACCGCAGCCGGACTCGCCGACCAGGGCGAGGGTGCGCCCCCGGGGAATGGTGAGGGCGACGCCGTCCACGGCGCGCACGTGGCCCACGGTGCGCTTGAAGAGACCCTGCTGGATGGGGAAGTAGATCTCGAGTCCCCGGGTATCGAGCAGGGCTTCGCCGGCGGATCCGTCGCGGGCGTCGTCGGGCCGCGCCGCCCCGCCGGGCTCGGTGGCCGCGGAAGCGGCGACGCCGGCAACCGGATAGAGATGGCAGCGCGTCCCGTGACCATCGGCGTCGTCCCACAGGGGCGCCTGCTCGCGGCACACGTCCATTACCGCGTCGCAGCGGGGCGCGAAGCGGCAGCCCGTGAACGCCGAGCGCAACGACGGGACGAAGCCCCTGATCACGTCCAGGTTGGCGCGGCGCTTCTCCATGCTCGGCAGGGAGTCGAAGAGCTTGCGGCTGTAGGGATGGCGCGGCGCGGCGAAGAAAGCCTCCCGCGTGGCCCGCTCCACCACCTGGCCCGCATACATGACCGCGATGCGATCGGCGGTCTCGGCCACCACGCCGAGATCGTGGGTGATCAACAACACCGACATGTGGCGTTCCCGTTGCAGCGTATGCAGCAGGTCGAGCACCTGGGCCTGGATGGTGACGTCGAGCGCGGTCGTGGGCTCGTCGGCCACCAGCAGCGCGGGATCCCCGGCCAACGCGATGGCGATCACCGCGCGCTGCTTCATGCCTCCGGACAGCTGATGTGGATACTCTGCGAGGCGCCGCGCGGGATCCGGGATGCGCACCGCGTCGAGCAGCTCCAACACCCGCGCGGAGATGTCGCTGACGCTTGCGCCGCCGTGCCGGACCACCGCCTCGGCGATCTGATCGCCGATGGTCATCACCGGATTCAGCGAGGTCATGGGCTCCTGGAAAACCATGCCGATGCCGCCGCCCCGGACCCCGCGCATGGCCGCCTCGGGAAGGCGCAGCAGGTCTCGACCCTGGAACTGCACCTCCCCGCCGACGATCCGTCCGTTTCCCGGCAGCAGCCGCATCAGCGACAGCGCCGTCATGGACTTCCCGCAGCCGGACTCCCCGAGCAGCGCGAAGGTCTCCCCGGGGAGAATATCGAAGCTCACGCCGTCCACGGCGCGCACGGGATCCCGCTCATCGCCGAGATGTGTGCGCAGATCGCGTACGCTGAGAAGCGGTTCCGTCATGCCATCTGATCCGTTCCGTCCGCTGTGGGAGCGAGCTTGCTCGCGAACGAGGCCTCATTCGCGAGCAAGCTCGCTCCTACAGGCAGCGAATTCCAGCGAGTCGATGCCATCAGCGCAGCCGCGGATCCAGGGCGTCACGCACCGTATCCGCGAAGAGGTTCGCCGCCAGCACCAGGGTGAACATGAACAGGAAAGCCGCGCTCAGGGACCACCACACGACCGGCTCCCGGGCCATCTCCAGGCGCGCGCTGTTAATCATGTTGCCCCAGCTGTGCATGGTGGGGTCGACGCCGATCTGGACATAGGAGAGCACCGCTTCGGCGAGCACCAGGCCGCTGAAGTCCAGCACCACGGTGATCAGCACGATGTGCATCACGTTGGGCAGGATGTGCCTGCCGAGGACAGCGAAGTGTGTCGAGCCGAGCGCCGTCGCCGCCTGCACGTAGTCCACTTCCCTCAGCTTCAGGGTTTCCGCCCTCAGATAACGGCACAGTCCCGTCCAGCTGGTGACGCCGAGGATCAGGCAGAGAAAGAGAAGCCGCAGATCGGCCCGCTCCACGACGCTCTTGTAGTCCTCGGCGTGAGCGTCGAGATACACCTGCAGGATCAGGATCGCGGCGGCGATGAGGAGCACGCTGGGGATGGAGTTGAGCGTCGTGTAGAGGTACTGGATGAAATCGTCGACGAGGCCGCGAAAATACCCGGCCATGATCCCGAGCAGCAACGCGAAGGGCAGCATTACGAGCGTCGTCAACGTGCCGATGACGAGACCCGTGCGCACGCTCTTCAGCGTCTGATAGAGCACATCCTCCCCGACCTTGTCGGTGCCGAGCACGTGGTAGTCGAAGCTCAGCGCGAGCACGACGGCGATCAACGTCGTGCTCGCGCCGACGGCCAGCAGCGTCGGCCGCCAGCGCACCGGCGTCATACCGCGCAGGATTTCGCCGGCCGCCGCCCGGAAGGACCGGCGGTTGCGCCGCGCCCACAGGGCCATGAACGCGACGCATGCCGCGCACCATGCCGCGAGCGCGACGATGGCGGCGAGGAGCGCCGTCCGGGCGATGTCCCCGAGCCGGTCCCGGCCCGGATCCGCCAGGTGGCTGCCGCCGTGGGCGAGGCGCGGATAGGCGCGCTTCGTGTGGCCGTCGGGCAGCTCGATGGTCTCCTTGACGAACAGGTGGGTCGCGAAGGGGGCGGAGTAGGTCTTCTCGTCCATGTGACGCAGGTGCGCCACCATGGCATCGAAGACGCTCAGGACCTCCGTCGAGTACTCCGTCGCGGCGCCGTCGGCCGCGGGCGGCAGGCTCGGGCGGTAGTGGATGGAGTCCAGGAGGCCGATGAGGACGTACATCCCCAGCACGACGAGGGACACCATGGCGACGGCGCTGCGCCCCACCCGGCGCCAGGGCGCGCGGAGGTGCTCCCTCTTGCGGGCATACAGGACGAACACCACCACCGCCGCCACCAGGAGGAAGATCAGCTTATCGGTCCACAGGAACACCAGCATGTCGCAGCCTCTACTCAGTCGCTCAGGCGCACGCGCGGATCGGCGAAGGTGTAGGAAATGTCCGTCAGCAGCAGGCCCAGCACGTACAGCACCGATCCGAGAAAGACCATGGATCGCACGATGGCGAAATCCTGGCGCTGGATGCCGTCGATGGTGTAGCTGCCGAGCCCCGGGATGCCGAAGAACGACTCCACCAGGAGGCTGCCCATGAACAGGAGCGGCAGGATAACGACGACGCCCGTGAGAATCGGGATGAGCGCATTCTTCAGCACATGGCGGAACATCACGGTTGCCTCGCCGAGCCCCTTGGCGCGTGCGGTGCGCACGTAGTCCTTTTCCATCTCCTCGAGGAAGATGGTGCGGTACCAGCGCGTGCCGCTGCCGATGCCGCCGATGATTCCGATCAACACCGGCAGAACGAGAAACTTGAGCCCGGAGAGACCCGTGTCGTAGCCGGATATCGGCACCAGATGCAGCAGCTTGCTGACGACGTACTGTCCGCCGATGATGTAGAAGAGCGACGAGATGGACAGCAGGGTCACGCAGACGACCACCGACCAGAAGTCGAAGCGCGTTCCGCGAAACAGCGCGATGGTGAGCGCGAAGGTGATGTTCAGCAGCAGGCCCACCGCGAGGGTGGGCACGGCGATGGCGAGGCTCGGCCACATGCGCTGGCGTATGTCGTGACCGATGTCGCGGCCGCTGTCGGATCGCCCGAAATCGAAGGCGAAGAGACGCAGGGACTTATCGAAGAAAATGGTGTCGGTCACGCGTGCCGAACCGTCCGCCTCGGCGTTGAACAACATGGGCTTGTGATAGCCATGGCTGCGCTTCCAGGCATCGATGGCATCTTCCGTCACCCGCCGATCGCCGAGCTGGGAGCGTGCGATGTCGTCAGGCGTATTGACCATGAAGAAGAAAATGAACGTAAGCAGATTAACGCCGATGAGGATGGGGATGGCGTAGAGCGTGCGGCGGATGATGTAGCCGATCACAGCGCGGTGCCCCGTTCGCGGCGGCGGTACACGGCGAGCCCGGAGACGAGCAGCACGATGGCCAGCGCGACAATGAGGATAACGGGCCACAGGATCGGCGGATTCCAGTCCACCCGCCGCGCCTCGCGCCCGGCCGCTTCGATCCGCCTGTACTTCAGCGTGTTGTTGGCCATGAGGTTGGGCTTCACATTGTGCAGCCAACCATGGTGCAGCTCGAAGTTCTTCGGGTGGAAGCCCCAGGACCAGGGCGCGTCCCGGCGCGCGATCGCCACCATCTCCTGGATGAGGGCGAGGCGCTCGTCGCCGTTCGCCATGTCCTTCATGCGCGAGAAGAGCGCGTCGAAGGCGGCGCTGCCATAGTTGCTGGCGTTCTCGCCCTGATGCCCGACCTTGGCGTTGGGACCGTAGAGCAGGAACAGAAAGTTCTCAGGGTCCGGGTAATCGGCATTCCAGCCCCACATGTAGATCTGTCCGGCGCCCTTCAGCATCTTCTCGCGAAAGCGATTGTAGTCGGTCGCCCGCACCACCAGCTGGATGCCGAGCTTCGCGTACTGCTTGCGGATCCAGGAAAGCCGGGCCTTGTCGTCCGGGCCCCGGGATATCGCCTCGAAGTAGAGCACGAGAGGCTTACCGCTCGCCGTATCACGGCCGTCCCCATAGCCCGCCTCGGCCATCAGCGCGCGGGCATCCTCGATGGGCTTTCGCCGCGCGCTTCCGTCGACCCAATCGTAGACGTAGGGGTTCATCCCCGCCCTCCCCTCCAGGTGACCGAAGATCCCGGGCGGGATAGGCCCCTGGGCCGCGACGCCGCGCCCGTTCAGGAAGATCGAGATGTACTCCTCGAAGTCCACGGCGATGGAGATGGCGCGGCGCAGCAGCCGCGCCCGCTCGCCGTCGCCGCCGATCACGGGATCGAGCATGTTGAAGCCCATGTAGAACATCGTCGTCGCGACGGCGGTGGAGAGCGCGATGCCGCGCTCGCGCATGGCGTCGGTCAGGGCCGCGTCGCCGCCGGCTGTGAACTGCACGGCCTGATCGAAGCTGTCGGATCCGATCCCGGAGCTGTCGTAGAAGCCCTGCAGGAACTTGTTCCAGCGCGGGATGGATTCCTTCTCCAGGCTGAAGACCGCGGCGTCCACGAACGGTAGCTGCGCCCCGGCATCGTCGAGGAGACCCACCTCGGCGTCGCCGACGTCGCCCGTGTCCGGATAGGTCTCGCCGTGGAAGTGGGGATTGCGCGCGAGCACCATGCGCAGGTTCGGGTTGTTCTCGCTCAGGTAGAAGGGCCCGGTGCCGATGGGGTACCAGTCGAGACTGATGTTCTTGGCGTCGAGTCCGGGTTGCCCGTAGAAGCGATCGGCCTCCCAGGGCACCGGCGCGAAGAAAGGCATCGCCTGCCAGAAAAGAAACTGAGGATAGACACCCTTGATGCGGATGGAATAACGGTAGGGCCCGAGGGCCGTGACGCCCTCGAGGGGCAGCGGGCGCAGATCGATAAAAGATTTGCGCGACTCACCGGCACGCAGTGCCGCGATCTCTTCTGCGAGCCCCTCGAGGCCCACGATGTATTGGCGCATCAGACCACCGATGGGCGAGTGTACCGCCGGATCGGCGAGGCGCTTGATGCCGTTGACGTAGTCCTCGGCCAGCAGCTCCCGGGTGCCCGTCAGCGGCAGATCCCCGAGACTATCGAGGCCGGCAATCGTGTCTCGATCCAGCCCGTGGTAGGCGTAGTCGCCGTCGTCGCCCCGAGCGAGCGCGGGATGAGGTTGGTAGCGGATGCCGGGCTTGATCGTGAACTCGTACTCCGTAAAGGCCGCGCCGGCGGGATCGGCATCCGCGGCCAGGGGCGCTCCGTCCGCGTCCAGCCAGGTGACCCGCGGCATGTGCTCGAGCGTCAGGGGCGCGAGCCGGTAGGGCCGCTCGAGATAGTGATATTGCAGGGGCGGCTCGTAGATCTGGCCGATGAAGACGTACTCGTCCGCGCTGTAAGAGCGTTGGGGATCCAGATGCTTCGGCCGCTCGGAAAACGAACCGTAGAGCGTGTTGGCGCCCGCCGCGTCCCGGGGATAGGGATCGTTCCAGGTTGCCCCCTGGCTCGGGGACCAGGCGATCAGCAACAACCACGGCAGGCAGGCGCGTGAAAATCGATTCATGAACCAGTGCTTGGGCCAGACCTGAATGACCAGGCTTCAACGACCAGGTTCTGACGAGGATGGTCGAAGCGGAGAAATTCGGCAACCCGGGCCCTGTCCGGTACACTCCGGGCCTGGTCAGAATTCAATACGCGCGGAGACATTCGATGGGCTTTCTCGACGGCAAGAGAGCATTCGTCACCGGAGTGGCGGGCAACCGTTCAATCGCCTGGGGCATCGCCCGGGCGATGCACCAACAGGGTGCGGAGATAGCTCTCACATATCAGGGCGAGCGCCTGAGAACCCGTGTGGAGAAGCTGGCCGCCGAGCTCGACTCCGATATCACGCTGCCCTGCGACGTCGAGTTCGACGATCAGATCGACGCGGCCTTCGGCGAGCTCGGTAAGCGCTGGGACTCCCTCGATATCGTCGTGCACGCAGTTGCCTTCGCCCCCAGGGAAGCGCTGCAGGGAGACTATCTCGACGCGTTGGACAGGGAAGCGTTCCGCATCGCGCACGACATCAGCTCCTACAGCTTCGCGGCGCTCGCCAAGGCCGCGCGGCCGATGATGAAGGAACGCGACGGCGCCCTGCTCACCTTGAGCTATCTGGGCTCCCAGCGCACCATGCCGAACTACAACGTGATGGGCGTGGCCAAGGCGAGCCTGGAGGCCAACGTGCGCTACATGGCCGTCAGCCTCGGCGCCGACGGCCACCGCGTGAACGCCATCTCCGCCGGGCCCATAAAGACCCTCGCCGCCGCCGGCATCCAGGACTTCCGTCTGCTCCTGGACCATGCCGAGACGCGCTCGCCCCTGCGCCGCAACGTCAGCATCGAGGAGGTCGGCAACGCCGCTGCCTTCCTGTGCTCCGATCTCGCATCCGGGATCACGGGCGAGATCACCTACGTGGACGCGGGCATCAACATCACCGCCATGCCGCCGGACTACACGCCGCCCGAGAAATAATCGGGCGAAACGGGCCCGCGAACGACTCGGTGGGAATGGCCCGATTTTTGCTTTCCATGGCGAAGTATGCAAAATACAGCGCCAACAACGGCGTGGAAGACGGTGATCTGCAAGGGAATTACCATATCGAATTGTGAAGTGAGCGACGAATGGATCCACTGATTCTCCGACTCGACGTAACCGGCCAGCCGCTTCGGTGGATTCCGTGGCGCGAGGCCGTGTTGCTCGATTTCAAGTCGATGATCGCGTGGAACGCCGGCGACCACTCCTTCACCTTCCGCGGCGGTTTCAATCGCCTGAGCGGAAGGCGCTCCAGCATCACGGTAAGCTCCATCATCGCGGTCAAGGGGCGCTCACGCCACGCCGCGTCCGGTAATCTGGTGCCGCCGCTCTCGAATCGAGAGCTCTTCCTGCGCGACGGCAGCATGTGTTTGTACTGTGGCAAGCAGCTGGCGGAGCACATGCTGACCCGGGATCACATCCGCCCGCTCTCCGAAGGCGGCGAGGACCGCTGGCGCAACGTGGTCACCGCGTGCAAGCCCTGCAACCACGCCAAGGGAGCGCGGAGCCCCGAACAGGCGAACATGACGCTGCTCGCGGTGCCCTTCGAGCCCAATCGCGCCGAATACC
>CBDTYP010000016.1:0-20388 GCA_965364645.1 uncultured Gammaproteobacteria bacterium
GCCCGACCTCCACTCGTCCGTTCGAGATGTGGTCGACGGTCAGGACCTGACGGGCAAAAGTGGCTGGGTCCCGCATCGGAATCTGCGCCACGCAAGGCGCAATGCGGATGCGATGCGTCGCCTGCGCCACCCCGGCGAGCAGCACCCACAGGTCGAACCAGGGCCTCGACGGGTTCATCGAGTCGACGAACTGGTCGCCGGTGCCCACGACATCGAATCCCAGCGCCTCGGCGTGCTGGAATCGTTCCAGCAATGCCGGCCATTCAAGGTCGGGCAGGATCTCGACCTGGAACCGCAGCTCGTGTGACATGCCTGTCCTCGGTCACCTCGGGGCTGACGGACCAGCCCCCGATAGCTCGACAGCTCAGCTGGGACCGTTCCAAGGGCTTCGCCTGTGGCGTCTCCGTCCAACCCGTCAATTATTGACGTACGCCAGGAACTTATCGTCACTCAAAAGTCCGGAGACTGCAAACATCAGCGCACCATCGACCGCGCGCCACGCGTCGGCTGGTGAGTTGTTTTTTGTCGTAATCGTGCTTTTCGTGCCGTCTCCATACTGAGCTTCAAGGGTCAGGACAGCTCCGATCGTCCAACCATGGCTCGCCCGCACGCCGTGCACCCGCAAGACTACTGTTTTGGCTGCCTTTGGATCGACAGCAATGCTTTTCTTTTTCAGCTCCTTGCCAAGCATCGTAATGGCGGTGTCCGTGTACTGCTTGAGATCGCCCATCCAGCGTGAGCTGCCGTCGGTCCAAATCTGTTTCGGCAGCTCAAGAGGGTATGCATTGTTCAGGGCGATACTCCCGCCTGCATGCAGGTGCTTCGCGGCATCAGCGGGCACGTCGAACGTATCGGGGTTGCTAACGATGGTCGTCGTGCAGCCGGCGAGCACGCCCACGAGCAGCGCGACGACCAGTCTCCCTGTTGCTCTTGTCGCAGACTCTGAGATCGCCAGTGTCCTCGTTTTCACAATTCGGGGTGCAGATGAAGTGGTTGCCATAGGAATTCACCACGGTTCGGAACGGCGCTTGTTGTTAGTAACGCATCGCCGTTTGAGAGGGACTGCCAGCATCCGTTTGGAGGCGGGTCGGTGGACAAAGTATAACGTAGCCAATGGGTTCGAAGCTTACAACCGGCATACAAGTAGGGCACGTTCGCAGACACTGTCCGCTCGGGCAGGTAAAAGCTGTCACACATCAGCCGATGTGATGCTTGAAGAATGCCGGTATCCGCTCTTCCAGCCAAAAGCGCGGCCGCCACGGCAAGGTCCCGTGCACGAACCCGACATGTCCGCCGCGTTCGCTCACCTCGAGCTCCGTGCTGGGCGAGAGCTCGGCGGGGGACGGCACCACGTCCGGTGTCATGAACGGATCGTCCCGGGCGTGCAGTATCAGCGTCGGGATGCCGATGCCGCCGAGGTGCTGGCGACTGCTGGACCGAGTGTAGTAGTCGTGCACGTCCGCGAATCCGTGCAGCGGTGCCGTTACGCGGTCGTCGAACTCCCAGAAGTTCCGACTCCCGTAGGCCGCGTCCAAGTCGATGGGGGCGTCTCGCTCGGCGAATTTCCGCCGCAGCTTGGTGCACATCTCCCGGATGAGCCTGCCCTGGTACACTCGTGACAGGCCGCCGGCCAGGCGATCCGCCGCGCGCGACAGCGTGTAGGGCGCGGACACGGCGACGGCCGCGGCGAGGGGCGCTTCCCGGCCCGTCTCCCCGAGCCACTTGAGCAGCACGTTGCCGCCGAGGGAATAGCCGACCGCCACGATGGTCGAGACGTCGTCCCGTGCCTGGAGCATCTCGACGACGTCGGCGAGATCCCCCGTATCCCCCGAGTGATAGCTGCGATCCAGACGGTTGGGCTCACCGCTGCAGCCCCGAAAGTGCATCACGGCCCCGCGCCAGCCGTTGGCAAGAATGGCGCTGAGTATGCCCCGGGCGTACTTGGAGTCGCTGGAGCCCTCGAGGCCGTGGAGCACGAGGACCAGTGGGCCCGCGGGTCCCGGCGTCCAGTCGATGTCGATGAAGTCCCCGTCGCGAAGTTCGATCCGCTCACGCCGCAACGGGATGCGGGGCGCGCGGCGAAAGAGCGGCGCGTAGATGGTCTGCAGGTGCGCCGATCGCAGCCACCAGGGCGGGCGGAATCCTTCCCGGGCTCGGCGGCTGTCGGCGCTCACTCGTCCTGGAGCGCGTAAGGCAGGCCGGTGAGGGTCAGGCGGGAGCCGTCGCGGAGCGGGATCCCGGAGGGATCGGCCGCGTCCGCCACCTCGATGGGGAGAACGGCCAGCAGATCGAAGCCGCCCTCCGGCGCCGCCTTGGCATCCACGACTTGCGCCTTCATCGAGGCGGGCTCGCCCGCTCCCTCCAGGGTGTCGCCGGGGGTGACGTCGGTCTCCCCATCCCAGTGGGCCCGGTACATGCGGCGCTTGATGCGGCCGAGGTGCTGGGTGCGGGCCACGATCTCCTGCCCCACGTAGCAGCCCTTCGTGAAGCTCACGCCGTCGACGCGATCGAGGTTGATCATCTGCGGCACGAACGCATCGCTGGTGTCCGGGAAGATGTTCGCGATGCCGGCCTCTATGTCGAGGTATTCCCAGGCGTCTGACCCGGAAGCCGTGGCAGCGCCGAGGCACGCCTTTCGCAGCGAATCGATTGCCGTCGGCGCGCCGACGACCTCGTAACGGGGCCGCCGGCCCCGCAGCCGGATGACGGTGAGGTCCTTCACGGCAAGCACCTGGTCGATCTGCCCTGGCAGCTCGCCGACGGCGTCCCGCAGACACGCCTCGGCGCCGTCCCCGACGAGACCGATGCGCGCCCACCGCTCGCTCACGTCTTCCACGGTGACGCGAGCACGCAGCACGAACATGCGAAGGCGCTTGATGGTCTGATCGAGCAGGCTCCGGGGAAGCTGCAGCAGCAGCTGCTCTCCATGACGGAACACCAGGAGACAGGTCAGAACGCGGCCCTTCGGTGAGCACCAGGCGCTCTGCTGGGCGCGGGACTCGGTGACGCCCCGGAGATCGTTCGTGAGCTGTCCCTGGAGGAACTCCAACGCGTCGTCGCCGTCCACCGCGACGAGCGCCAGGTGCTCCAGATCGAACACGGCGTCGCCCTCGGTGGCCACCCGGATGTCATTCACTTAAGTTCACCTGCCATCATTTGCGTTCGATCCTTTCCCGCGCGATGGCGACGATGCCGCCGAGTCCAGTGTGTTCGGGCGGCGGCGTCCCCGTCAACCAGGCGAGGATGTCCTGGTCCGGCTGCTCGAGGAGCCTCTCCAGGTTGTCGAGATCCGCGTCTTCCAGGGTGTCGAGCCCGGGTGCCAGAAATCTCTCCAGGAGGAGATCGAGCTCGCGCATTCCGCGCCGGCACCGCCAAGCGATCCGGGCGTGACGGGCATCGGCAGGGCTCTTCGTCACATCGGCTAGAGGGAGCGCGTCACCAGCATCTTCTTCACCTCGGCGATGGCCTTCGCCGGGTTCAGGTGCTTCGGACACGTCTTCGTGCAGTTCATGATCGTGTGGCACCGGTACAGCCGGAAAGGATCCTCCAGCGCGTCCAGTCGATCGCCGGTGTACTCGTCCCGGGAGTCAACGATCCATCGATAGGCCTGGAGCAGGACCGCCGGGCCTAGATAACGATCGGAGTTCCACCAGTAGCTCGGGCAGCTGGTGGAGCAGCAGGCGCAGAGGATGCACTCGTAGAGTCCGTCGAGCTTCGATCGGTCCTCTTTGGACTGCAATCGCTCGCGATCCGGCGGCGGCGGAGACTGGGTCTGCATCCACGGCTCGATGGACGCGTACTGTGCGTAGAACTGGGTGAGATCGGGGACGAGATCCTTGACCACCGGCATGTGGGGCAGCGGATAGATGGTGACGTCGCCCTTGATCTCGTCGAGACCCCTGATGCAGGCGAGGGTGTTCGTGCCGTCGATATTCATGGCGCAGGACCCGCAGATCCCTTCACGGCAGGAGCGGCGGAAGGTCAGGGTCGCATCGATCTCGTTCTTAATCTTGATGAGCGCGTCGAGCACCATGGGGCCGCAGGTGTCCAGGTCCACAACGTAGGTGTCGGTGCGCGGGTTCTCGCCGGCGTCCGGGTCCCAGCGATAGATCGTGAAGCGGCGGGTGCGCTTGGCGCCGTCGGGAGCCGGGTAGGACTTGCCCGGTTTGACGACCGAGTTCGCCGGCAGATTGAATTCAGCCATTCACGCCTCTCCGATCAGTAGACCCGGGCCTTGGGTGGAATCACCTTGGTGTCGTTGGTGAGCGTGTACATGTGTACCGGGCGGTAGTCGATGCGCGGCTCGTCCCGGCCGTTCAGCCAGATCAACGTGTGCTTCATCCAGTTCTCGTCGTCGCGATCGGGGTAGTCTTCCCGGGCGTGCGCGCCCCTGCTCTCGGTGCGGTTCACCGCCGAGTGCATGGTCGCCACTGCCTGGCGAAGCAGGTTGTCGAGCTCGAGGGTTTCCATTAGATCGGTATTCCACACGAGCCCCCGATCACTCACGCGCACGTCGTCGAAGGATTCCCAGACTTCGTTGATGAGCCTGAGACCTTCCTCGAGGGTCTCGCCGGTGCGGAAGACCGCCGCGTAGCTCTGCATGACCCGTTGCATGTCGAGGCGTATGGCGGCGGTCGGCCTGCCGCCCTTGGCATTGCGCAGCCGATCGAGCCGCTCGAGCGCCTTCGCTTCGCTGCCGGGCGGGACGGGGGCGTGGCGCTCGCCCGGCGTGATGAGCTCGGCGCAGCGCTTGGCGGCGGCGCGGCCGAAGACGACGATATCGAGCAGCGAATTCGACCCGAGGCGGTTCGCGCCGTGAACGGATACGCAGGCGCACTCGCCGATGGCCATCAGCCCGCGCACTACGTGATCCGGATTGCCGTCCTGCAGAGTGACGACCTCACCGTAGTGGTTCGTCGGGATCCCGCCCATGTTGTAGTGCACGGTGGGCAGCACGGGGATGGGTTCCTTCGTCACGTCAACGCCCGCGAAGATCTTCGCGGTCTCGGCGATGCCGGGCAGGCGCTCCTGGATGACATCGGGCCCGAGGTGCTCGAGGTGCAGATGAATATGATCCTTATGCTCGCCATGGCCGCGCCCTTCGCGCATTTCAATGGTCATGGCACGGCTGACCACGTCGCGGCTGGCGAGGTCTTTGGCGTTCGGCGCGTAGCGCTCCATGAACCGCTCGCCGTCGGAGTTGGATAGGTAGCCACCTTCGCCGCGCACACCCTCGGTGATCAGGCAGCCGGATCCATGCACGCCGGTCGGGTGAAACTGGACGAACTCCATGTCCTGCAGCGGGAGACCCGCCGCGAGCACCATGCTGTTGCCATCGCCGGTGCAGGTGTGGGCCGACGTGCAGGAGAAATACGTTCTCCCGTAGCCGCCGGTCGCCAGGACGACCATGTGCGCATGGAAACGGTGGATGGATCCGTCTTCCAGGTTCCAGGCGATCACGCCGCGACAGACGCCGTCGTCGTCCATGATCAGATCGAGGGCGAAGTACTCGATGAAGAACTCCGCCTGGTGCTTGAGACTTTGCTGGTAAAGTGTGTGCAGGATGGCGTGTCCCGTCCGATCGGCCGCGGCGCAGGTGCGCTCGGCGCGGCCCTCGCCGAAGTAAGTGGTCATGCCGCCGAAGGGACGCTGGTAGATCTTCCCGTCCTCGGTGCGCGAGAAGGGTACGCCGAAGTGCTCGAGCTCGATCACCGCATCGATCGCCTCGCGGCACATGTACTCGATGGCATCCTGATCGCCGAGCCAGTCGGATCCCTTCACGGTGTCGTACATGTGCCAGCGCCAGTCGTCCTCGCCCATGTTGCCGAGCGCGGCGCTCATGCCGCCCTGGGCGGCCACCGTATGGCTCCGGGTGGGAAAGACCTTGGTGATGCACGCGGTGGAGAGCCCCTCGGCCGCGAGTCCGAATGTCGCGCGCAGCCCCGCGCCACCGGCGCCGACCACGATGACGTCGTAGTTGTGATCGACAATCTTGTAGGAGGTCAGCACCCGTCAGCCTCCGAAGGCAATGCTGAGAACGGCGAAGAGACACATGCCCGTCAACAGCAACGATGCGAGCTTGATGACCACGATAGCCATGAGCTTGAGACCCTCGCTATGGACGTAGTCTTCGAGCACGACCTGCATCCCCAGCTGTCCATGATAGAAGATTGCTACGATCAGGGCGCAGCAGAGGATGGCCACCAGCGGCGACTGGAGCCAGAGCGTGACGACCTCGTAATCCGCCGTGACGATAACTACGAGGGAGGCGACGAACCACAGGCAGAGAGGCACCAGCGCCACCGCCGTGAGGCGCTGCATCCACCAGTGATGGGTGCCGGATTTGGCCGATCCGAGTCCCCGGGCGCGGGCGAGCGGAGTGCGCAGATTCACGGGCCGACTCGCATGGCGTAGGCGAGCGCCCAGGCGATCACGGTCAGCGCGATGGATGCCACGATGACGGCGTTACCGGATGCGTAGGCGGTCTTCAGCTCGAAGCCCATGCCGACATCCCAGAAGAGATGCCGGATGCCGTTACACAGGTGGAAGAAGAGCGCGTAGCTGAAGACCAGCAACACGGCCCTCCCGAACCAGGAGCCCAGCAGCGCCTGCGCGGATGCATAGGCATCGGGGCCGGATGCGGCGGCGAGTAACCAGTACACGAGCACGAGAGTGCCGGCCGTCAGCGCCATACCGGTGATCCGGTGGGTGATGGACAGCACCGAGGTGAGCTGGGGCCGGTAGATCTGCAGGTGAGGGGAGAGTGGCCGCTGACTCTTTTCCATAGACATGGAGCCTTCTGCTCGCCCTTTCGGTAGTGCTGGACTCGGCGGTGACTTCTATTGCTGACCGCTATGGCCCGCGACGGTCGCCGAGTGGTGCTGAAACGCGCCGCGGGACAAAGTTACTTGGTTTGCCGGCGGCTGCGCAAGTCAGCACGCTTGCGCTTTTCCGCCCTCGTCGGCAGGGCGGTCCATCAAAAATCCGTGCATCGCCCGTTGCGTTCCCAGTCTCCGTAACGGGTCGGCTCGGGCCCATCGGCGCCGCCGATTTCGGGCCTGGGCGCGTCTCGATCCCCGGGCCGCTTCCCATCAGTTTCCGGGCGGGGCGCATTCGCCGGCTCTTTCGCTCCCGTGTCCTTCGCGCTGTGCATTCTTCGTCGCTCCCGGCGCGGCCCGCACCAACATGTTGTGCGGCGCACCATTGCCAGTATGCAGGCCCCGGGCCGACCCTGCAAGGGAGCGCGAGCCTCGTCTCGTCGGGGCCGCCGGCCCTCACCGGTTCCCGGGGTTGCGTCTACAGTGGGGTGTTCTCAGGAGAGCGTGCCATGAGCGAGCCGTCCGACGGCGCTATCTTTCTCCGCCTGGGCCCATCCCCCCGGCTCGCAGGCGTTCTGGCGGGGCTGCACGGGGGCGCGCTCGCCTGCGCCTTCTCGAGCGATCTCCCCACCGCGATCAAGGGCGCGCTGGCGATCCTGGTGATCGGCAGCGCCTGGCACTCCGTTCTGGTCCACGGCCTGCGCCGAGTGGCCCGCTCCATCGTGCTGCTGGCGCTCGATCGGCGTGGCCAATGGCGCCTGGTGCGCCGCGACGGCCGGGTCCTGGACGCCCGCCTCGCTCCCGGGGGCTTCAGTCACCCGCTGCTCGTGGTGCTCGTATTCCGCGTCCATGGGGGAGGCACCGCCGCCTTCACCATCCTGCCCGATGCGGCACCCCATGACGCGCTTCGGCGACTGCGTGTGCGCCTGCGCTGCGAGCCGCCGCGGCGCTCCTGAGCGACTCGCCGGAGCGACTCGGAGGACGGAATCGGGGGTGGTGTGTTAACCGCGTCACCATTCGCCCAGATTCCCGAGACGGCAGTGGAAATCCCGGCGGCGAAGCGCTCAAGAGAGATGCCGTCGCGTCCGATATTTTTATTAGCTCACCAATTCGTATCGTTCGGCTGGCAGGGGAGCTACGGGCCGTCGAACTCTCAATTCGAGGATTCAGCATTGAACGATCAGCGTTCAGTGAAGGTCGACGACGCCCAGCTGGTGCTGTGGAGCGCCGAGATTCTTCAGAAAACGGAATTTGAATTGTTCGAAACGGCCTATCGGTCCTGGTATCGGGAGGAGCCCGAGGTCGACCGACTCGAACGTATCTTCGCCAGCTACATGTTCGACGAGGTGGTGCCGTTCTGGGTTCGCCAGTTCGCCCGCACCACCCTGGACGAGAACGACGGCTGGCGTGCCGGCGAGGACATGGCCGTCTCTGAATATCTGTGCATCTGCCTGCGCGGGGCGTCCACGACGATACTCTCCACCGCGGTGCTGGCCCTCAGTCTCTTCCTGCCCCATGTCATCTTCCCCTGGATCGACGCCGACTACGCGGCATTCCTCGCCTGAGTCCGGGGCGCCACGCCCCCATCGATCGCGCCGACGCCCCTGAATTCCAGGGGCCGTATTGGCTACACTGGCGTCCGGTTAGTGCCCCGGGTGTTTCATGCTGACAGTGTCCCAGGCCCTGGACGAGACAGGGCCCCTGGCCCAACGCGTCGACGGCTTTCATGGCAGGCCGCAGCAACAGGCTATGGCCGCCGCCATCGCGCGCACCCTGGACGAGGGCGGGGTATTCGTGTGCGAGGCGGGCACCGGAACAGGTAAGACCTTCGCGTACCTGGTCGCCGCGGTGCTCTCCGGCAGGCGCGTCATCATCTCGACGGGCACCAAGAATCTCCAGGAGCAGTTGTTTCATCGGGATCTTCCCCAGGTCCGGGATGCCCTCGGGGTTTCCCTGGACGCTGCGCTTCTGAAAGGGCGTGCAAACTATCTCTGCCTCCAACGCCTCGCCGTGCACGGCGCCGCGCCCGGGAGGCTGGGGCCCGAGGTGGCGGCGGATCTTACGCGCATCCGGGAGTGGGCGGGCCGCACCCGGGCCGGCGATCGCGCCGAGCTGGTGGAGGTCCCGGAAGCGGCGATCGCCTGGCGTTACGCTACCTCTACCGCCGACAACTGTCTCGGCGCCGAGTGCCCGCACTACGAGGAGTGCCACGTGCTGAAGGCGCGCCGCGCCGCCCAGTCCGCCGACATCGTGGTTGTGAATCATCACCTGCTGTTCGCCGATCTGGCGATCCGACAGGAAGGGTTCGGCGAGCTCCTGGGCGGTGTCGATGCCGTCATCGTGGACGAGGCCCATCAGCTTCCGGAGCTCGCGACGCGCTTCTTCGGTATCTCGCTGGGCAGCGGGCAGCTCACCGAGCTCGCGCGGGACGCGCTCGCCGCCTACGAGGCGGAGGCCGGCGACGTGCCCGACTTCCCGCCACTCACCCGGGAGCTCGAGAGCTGTCTGCAGACCCTCATCGACGTCTTCGCGCCCCATGCTCCCCGGATCGCCTGGGAGGCCGTGGCGGCGAACCCGCCCGTGGCCGCGGCGGCGGCCGCCCTCGGGGACGCGTTGACGGCGCTCGCCGAGGGGCTCGGGCCCATGGCGGAGCGGGGCCGCGGGTTGAGCGCAGTGGAGCGACGCGCCCGGGGGACCGGCGAGCGGTTTGCACTGCTCCGCGCGGACGAGATGGAGGGGAGGGTGCGCTGGCTCGAGCTCGGTCCCCAGTATCTGCGCTGGCACGCGAGTCCCCTGGACGTCGCGGATCTCTTCTCCGCATGGACCCGGGAGCAGGGCGGCGCCTGGGTGATGACGTCGGCGACCCTCGCCGTGGGCGGGCGCCTCGACGGCTTCGCCGAGCGCCTCGGGCTCGAGGATGCCCGCATGCGGGTATGGGAGAGTCCCTTCGACTTTGCCCGTCAGACGCTGTGCTTCCTGCCCCCGGATCTTCCGGAACCGCGGGATGGTGGGTTCATGGATGCATTCATCGCCGCCATCGTGCCGGTCATCGAGGCGAGCGAGGGGCGCGCCTTCGTGCTGTTCACCAGTCACCAGGCTCTGCGCCGCGCCGCGGAGATGCTCGAGACACGCCTGGACTATCCGTTGCTGGTGCAGGGCACGGCGCCCCGGGACGAGCTCGTGCGGCAATTTCGCACCACCCCCGGCGCCGTGCTCCTCGGTACGGCGAGCTTCTGGGAGGGCGTCGACGTGCGTGGCGAGGCGTTGTCCTGCGTGATCATCGACAAGCTGCCGTTCGCGCCGCCGGACGATCCCATCAACGAAGCCCGGGGGCGCGCGATGCGCGAGGCCGGGCGCGATCCCTTCATGGAGCATCAGCTGCCCCAGGCTGTCATCGCACTCAAGCAGGGGGTCGGCCGCCTCATCCGTGACGCAAGCGACCGCGGCGTTGTAGTCTTGTGCGATGCGCGCCTGCTTACCAAGTTCTATGGGCGGGTGTTCATGAAGAGCCTGCCGCCGATGCCCGTCACCCGTGACGTCGATGACGTCACGCGCTTCTTCCGGGATTCGTGAATATCCTCGCCATCGAGACCGCGAGCGATGCCTGTTCCTGCGCGTTGCGCGCGGGAGAATCGACTCTCGAGCGCCACCTCGTCGCGCCGCGCCGGCACGCCGAGCTGGTGCTCTCCATGGTGGAGGAGCTGCTGGAGGAAGCGGGGCTCGCGCTCGCCGAGCTGGATGCGTTGGCCTTCGGCCGCGGTCCCGGTTCGTTCACGGGCCTGCGGATCGCGGCGGGCGTCACACAGGGTCTCGCCTACGGCGCCGACCTGCCCGTGGTGCCCGTATCGTCCCTGGGGGCGCTGGCCCAGGGTGCTTTTCGAGAGGATGGCCACGGGCGCGTGCTTGCCGCGTTCGATGCCCGCATCGGAGAGGTGTACTGGGGTGTTTACGAGGACGACGGCGAAGGCTCCATGGTGGCGCGCACCGAGGATCTGGTGGCGGCCCCGGCGACCGTGCCCGTACCGGCCGACGGCCCATGGTTCGGCGCCGGCGAAGGATGGCGAGCCTACGGGGAGGCGCTCATCGATCGCCTGGGCGGGAGGTGCACGGGCTCCGATCCGGATCGGTTGCCGAGGGCGCTCGACGTGGCGACACTGGCGGCCCGAGCCCACGAGCGCGGAGAGAGCGTGAGCGCGGAGCACGCGGTGCCCGTCTACGTGAGAAACACGGTGGCCCGCAAGCGCGGGGAGTAATGTCTTGGAGAGAGAATGGCCATGCAGATAGAGGAACAGGCGCTGACGCTGTGTTTCGCGATACCGATCTGGCGCTTCGAATTCGGCGACTACGAAGCGGTGAACGCGGAGATCCTCGAGAATCTGGATCGTTTGGGCTGGGACGCGCTCGACGAGAAGCAGCGGGCGGCCGTGGACGCCTCCCACAGCTTCAGCGAGGACCGCTTCGTCACGGTCGAGGAGGTGCCAGCCATGGCCATCGTCCTCGATTTCTTCATCAGGGGCTGCAACGCCATCGCCCGTGAGCGCAATTGGGATATCCGCGAGCAGGAGGTGTCGCTACGGAATTACTGGGTGCACGTGACACCGCCGGGCGAGGTCACTCAGCTCCACGATCACAAGCCCGGCCTGCTGAGCGGCGTCTATTACGTCGACAAGCCGGACAACGGCGGCGACCTGGTATTCGTCGACATCAATCCCTATCACGAGTACGGCCCCGCGGTGTTACCGGGCACGACCGATCCCATGGCCCGCCCGGAGATAAGCATGCCGGCGGAGAGCGGCACCATGTTGGTGTTTCCATCGTGGCTGCCACACAAGGTGCCGCGCAACGACGGTGATCGGCGCCGGGTCTCGATCAGCTTCAATTCGCTTTAGATATCACTTAATGGTGAAGTATCATGTAATTATACTACTTATGTGATGTCGATTCTCACTCCCAGCTCAAAGAGCCGCGCTAGCGGCTTCCTCGGGCGGGCACGAAGACCGTCTTCGTAAATCCAGCGACCCTGTGCTTTAATGCCGCGCCATGTTCAAACCTCTCGAAGTGTACGTGGGCCTGCGCTACACGCGGGCCAAACGCCGTAACCACTTCATCTCCTTTATAAGCCTGAGCTCCATGCTGGGGATCGCCCTCGGCGTGACGGCGTTGATCACCGTGTTGTCGGTGATGAACGGCTTCGAGAAGGAGCTGCGCGAACGCATCCTGGGTATGGCGGCCCACGCAACCGTGTCGCGCTTTCGCGAATCCCTCCAGGACTGGCCGGCGGTGGCCGAGCGCGCGGCGCGGCATCCCCGGGTGGTCGGCGTGGCGCCCTACGTGCAGGGCGAGGCCATGCTGACCCGCGGGCGCTACGTGCGCGGCTCGCTGGTGCAGGGCGTGCTGCCGGAGCAGGAGCCCGAAGTCTCGGATATCGGCGACTACATGATCGCGGGGACCCTCGATTCGCTGCGCCCCGGCGAGTTCAACGTGTTGCTCGGCAAGGGCCTCGCGTCCATGCTCGGCGCCCGGGTCGGCGACAAGGTGACCGTGGTCGCGCCGAAGGCTACCTCGACGCCTGCCGGCATACTGCCGCGCCTGCGTCGTTTCACCGTCACGGGAATATTCGAGGTGAAGCACGGTCAGTTCGACACGCAGCTGGCCGTCGTGCACGTGGACGATGCCTCGCGCCTCTTTCAACTGAACGACGGCGTCACGGGGCTCCGGCTCAAGATCGACGACATGTTTCTCGCGCCGGCCGTGGGGCGGGAACTCGCAGCCGATCTGCCGGGAACCTACTGGGTGCGGGACTGGACCCACTATCACGCCAACTTCTTCCGCGCGCTCAAGACCGAGAAGACGGTCATGTTCGTGATCCTGACCCTCATCGTGGCGGTGGCGGCGTTCAACATCGTTTCCGCGCTCATCATGGTGGTGACGGACAAGGAGTCCGATATCGCGATTCTGCGCACCCTCGGTGTGACACCCGGCAGCGTCATGCTGATCTTTATCGTGCAGGGGACGCTCATCGGACTCATCGGGACGCTGCTCGGCATGGTGGGCGGGGTGGCGCTTGCGAACAACGTCGAGACCCTGGTGCCCGCCATCGAGCAGCTGTTCGACACGAAGTTCCTGTCGCCGGACGTCTACTACATCAGCGACGTGCCCTCCGACATGCGCTGGAGCGACGTCACTCTCATCACCGTCGTGGCATTCATCATGTCCATCGTCGCGACGATCTACCCCGCGTGGCGGGCGTCCCGCACGCAACCGGCGGAGGCGCTGCGCTATGAGTGACGCCGCCGCCATCGAATGCCGCGGGTTGACGCGCAGCTTCCAGGAGGGCGGCCTCTCCGTCGACGTGCTGGGGGGGATTGATGCCAGCGTTGCCGTCGGCGAGCGGGTAGCCATCGTCGGCACCTCCGGATCCGGAAAGAGCACGCTGCTGCATCTGCTCGGCGGGCTGGACAAGCCAACGAGCGGCGAGGTGTGGGTAAGCGGCACCCGCATGTCGGCGCTCGGAGAGGCGGCTCGGGGGCGGCTGCGCAACGAGTCTCTCGGCTTCGTCTATCAGTTCCATCACCTGTTGCCGGAGTTCACCGCGCTCGAGAACGTCGCCATGCCGTTGCTGGTGCGCGGCCTCCCGGTGGCGGATGCGCGTCGGGCCGCCGGTGACATGCTGGAGCGGGTCGGGCTCGAGGCGCGCCTGCCTCACAAGCCTGGCGAGCTCTCCGGGGGCGAGCGGCAACGCGCGGCGATCGCCCGGGCGCTCGTGTCGAATCCCCGCTGCGTGCTGGCCGACGAGCCCACCGGGAATCTCGATCGGCACACCGCCGAGCGGGTCTACGCGCTGATGCTGGAGCTCAACCAGGAGCTCGGCACGAGTCTCGTGCTGGCCACCCATGATCTGGAGCTGGCGGCGCGCATGGACCGCGTCCTGCGCCTGGAGGACGGCGCGCTCCACGCCGGCGCGGGAGACTAGAGCCCGGGACCTCGTTTGTCTCGTGCTTCCCGGCGCCGCTGGCGTTCCCGCCACGACGCCATCACGTGAATGCGCCAGATGATGCGCACCGCCACGTGTCCGATGACGGAGCAGACGAGCCCCAGCACGAAGCAGCCGAGCAGGAAGGGCTCCCACACCACCGCGAGCTCGTTCACGAGCCACTCTCCGGAGAGTTCGAAATCCACGTCCCGCGGCGGGTAGCTGAGGAGCCACGCGCCGGTCTTGTAGGCGGCGTACATGAGAGGCGGGATGGTGATGGGATTGCTCACCCAGACCAGCAGCATCGAGATGGGGAGATTGCAGCCGATGACGATGGCCATGGCGGCGGACAGCGGCATCTGGAAGGGCACCGGGACGAAGGCCACGAACAATCCTACCGATACGCCCCACGAGACGGAGTAGCGGTTCAGGTGCCACAGATCGTTGTTGTGCAGGAGCTCCCCGAACAGCCGTCGAAGACGGTGATCGCCTTCGGGGGGATGGAAGCGCGCCAGTATTCTCTTCAGAGCCTTTCTCGGCATGGGTGCTCTCTCTAACGCGCCGTGAGTGGGTCTTTCGCCGTGGCGCCAAGTGTAGCCAATTCGCGCTCCTTGGCCAGTGCTATGGTGGCGCCGGGGTACAGCACCGGAGCATGGAAGGGTCTCGGAGATGCGCACAGGGATCGTGCTGCTGGCAACCGGCGTCGCGGCGCTCGCATACCTGCCGCGGGCGCCCGATCCTTTCTATGTAGCGTTCCTGCCTCTGCTGGCGCTGACCGCCTGGGTTCACCGGCCGGCTCGCGGTCCGGCGCTGATGGGCTGCGGCTTCCTGTGGGCGCTTCTGCATGCCCATTGGCTGCTGGAAGCCCGGTTGCCGCGCGCGCTCGAGGGAAAGGCACTCGTGGTGGTGGGCACCGTCGTGGGCCTGCCCCGAGTGGATGCCTATCGGACGCGCTTCGACTTCGACGTGACTTCGGCCCTGCGCGACGGTCGCGCCGTCGATGTATCGGGGCGGCTGCGTCTCAGCTGGTACGACCGCGGGCCGCTGCTCGAGCCCGGGGAGCGTTGGCGGCTCGCCGTGCGGCTCAAGCGGCCCCGGGGACTCGTCAATCCCGGCGGCATGGACTACGAGCGGTCGCTGTTTCTGCGCGGCGTCGCCGCGACGGGCTACGTGCTGTCCCGCGCCGGTAACCGGCACGCCGGTCCCGACGGCGCTACGGGCCTCGACGGGCTGCGCCGACGTCTCTCGAGAGCCATCGAACGACAGCTCGCGGGCCGGGAGAGCGGTGCAATCGTCCGGGCGCTGGCCGTGGGTGACCGATCCGCCATGAGCGGGGAGCAGTGGCAGACCCTGCGGGCCACGGGCACCAACCATCTCATGGCCATCTCGGGTCTCCACGTCGGCTTGATGGCCGGACTCGCCTGGTTCGTCACCGTGCGGCTGTGGGCGGCGCCCACCACGCCACTGCGGTGGCTGGCCGCGCCCCGCGCGGCCGCGCTCGCCGCGTTGCTGGCGGGTTTCGTCTACGCGGCGCTCGCCGGATTCACGCTGCCGACCCAGCGCGCGCTGGTCATGCTGACGGTGGTCATGGTCGGATCCCTCCTGCAGCGGCGGGTGGCCCCCAGCACGTCTCTGTGCCTGGCCCTCGGGGCGGTGCTGGCACTGGACCCCTTCGCGGTGCTGTCGGCGGGGTTCTGGCTCTCCTACGGAGCGGTAGCGGTGATCCTCGTGGGCATGTGCGGGCGCCTGCGCCGTGCATCCGGTCCCGGGTGGCATGGGCTCTGGTGGCGTTGGGGCCGTGTCCAGTGGCTGGTGGCGATCGGTCTGCTGCCCGCGGGCATGGCCTGGTTTCTCGAGTATCCCCTCGTCGCGCCGCTCGCGAATCTCCTGGCCGTTCCCTGGGCAGGCGGCGTGCTCGTCCCGCTCGTGCTGGGCGGCGCCGGACTCGTCCTCATCGCCCCCGCGGTCGGAGGTGCGCTGCTCGATGCCGCGGGATGGGCCGCGGAAACCTTATGGCTGTGGCTGGAGGCGCTGGCCGGGCTGGACCTCATGCTGCGCCCGAGCGCGGCGCCGCCGCCCAT
The DNA here is from genome assembly GCA_965364645.1 of uncultured Gammaproteobacteria bacterium. GTDB lineage: Bacteria > Pseudomonadota > Gammaproteobacteria > HK1 > HK1 > JAABYT01. The sequence goes on from CBDTYP010000016.1 coordinate 15,873, forward strand.
GGCCGTGGCGGCGGCGTGTATCGGCGTCGCGTTGCTCATCACGCCGCGGGGCTTTCCGGCGCGCTTCCTGGGCGTCATCTGGTTACTGCCCCTGTTGTGCCTGCCCGTGCCCCGGCCCGAGGCGGGGGAAATCTGGCTCACCGTCCTGGACGTCGGCCAGGGCCTGAGCGCCGTGGTGCGCACCCGCACGCGCACCGTCGTCTTCGACACGGGTCCGCGCTATCGATCCGGATTCGATGCGGGCCGCGATGTCGTGGCGCCCTATCTGCGCCATCAGGGCCGCACGCGAGTGGATCTCCTCATCGTCAGTCACGGGCACAACGATCACGCGGGCGGCGCGGGCTCTCTGCTGCGCGCCGTCCCGGTGTCGGAAGTGATGACGAACGCGCCGATGCGAAGCCGGGAAACCCGCCTCTGCCGCGCGGGCGATAGCTGGCACTGGGACGGTGTGCGCTTCGACATCCTGCACCCGGCGGAGGGCGACACGCGCGAAGGTAACGACGGGTCCTGCGTGCTCATGGTGGGCGGCGCCGGGGGACGGTTGCTGCTGACCGGGGACATCGAGGAAGAGGCCGAGGAGGCTATCGTGTCCCGGGAGGGCCCGCGGCTGCGGGCCGGCGTGCTGGTCGTGCCCCATCACGGCGGGCGCGGCTCCTCCACCGCCGCCTTTCTCGACGCCGTCCGGCCGCGGCTCGCGCTCCTGCCGGTCGGCTACCGGAACCGTCACGGTTTTCCCCACGGCGAGGTCCTCGCGAGGCTCGCGGAGCGTGGCGTGGGGGTCTTCGATACGGCTCGGGACGGTGCGCTGACCCTTGTCATGGATAGTAGGGAAGGCGCCGGGTCCCCGCGCCGGGAACGCTTCGCCGACGCGCGTCTCTGGCGTGCTGGCGCGGATTGAATCCTAGGCGGACATGGTGACGTTTGATACAGTCTGCGCCGTTACGAATCCCTATGAGGTAGCGAACCCTTGCTCGAGCTCGTCAAGGCCGGCGGCTGGTTGATGGTGCCAATTCTGATCTGCTCGGTGATTGCCATGGCGATCATCGCCGAGCGCTTCTGGACTCTGCAACGCAAACGCATCACGCCACCGAATCTCGTGGTGCAGGTGTGGCAGTGGGCAAAGAGCGGCGAGCTCGACGAAGAACGCATGCGCGGCCTGCGCAAGAGCTCGCCGCTCGGGCGCATACTGGCCGCGGGCCTCGTCAACCGCGACAACAGCCGCGAGCTGATGAAGGAGAACATCGAGGACGTGGGCCGACACGTGGTGCACGATCTGGATCGCTATCTGAATACGCTGGGAACGATCGCGTCCATCACGCCGCTGCTCGGGCTGCTCGGCACCGTCATCGGTATGATCAAGGTGTTCGCGGTCATCACCACCCAGGGCGTCGGCGACCCGGGCATCCTCGCCGGCGGTATCTCCGAGGCGCTGATCACCACGGCCGCGGGCCTGACCGTGGCAATTCCGACCCTGATGTTTCATCGATACTTCCGCGGGCACGTGGACGAGCTGGTGGTCACGATGGAGCAGGAGGCTCTGAAGATGGTGGAAGCCATGCACGGTCCCGACAGCGGCCGCGCATGACGAGGGCCCGGCAGTCATGAATCTGCGCCCGACCCCGCGGGAACCGGTGGATATCAATCTCACGCCGCTGATCGACGTCGTCTTCCTGCTGCTCATCTTCTTCATGGTGTCGACGACTTTCAATCGGGATTCGGAGCTCAGCATCGAGCTGCCCGCCGCATCGGCGGATGCGCAGCAGCAGCAGGCCGATTCCATCCAGGTGGCCATCGATGCCAAGGGCAGGTTCTATGTCAACGGCCGCCAGCTCTTGAACACCCAGGCGAAGACGCTGCGCCAGGCTCTGCAGGCGGCGGCAGGCGAGAACGACTCGCCGCCCGTCATTATCAGCGCCGACGCGATGACGCCCCACCAGGCGGTGGTGCAGATAATGGATGCCGCGCGGGAGCTCGGGTTCGTGCGCCTCACGTTCGCGACGCGCCTGGTGCCCGAAAGCAACCAATAGCGCGCGCCGGATCGCGCGCGGCCTACACTCTCAGTCTGCATTGGCGAATCTTGATGGGTTCTCGCATCGACTCCTTGTGGTATGGGAAATCGCCCCTGAGCCTGCTGCTGGCACCGCTCGGGTGGTTGTATTGCGTCGGCGCGGTGGCGCGCCGCGCCGCCTATCGGAGCGGTCTCCTGCGGGTTCACCGAGTGCGGGCGCCGGTCATCGTGGTCGGAAACATCAGCGTCGGCGGCACCGGGAAGACGCCCCTGGTCATCCGGGTGGCGGAGCTCCTCCGATCCCGGGGCCTGCGCCCGGGCATCGTCTCGCGAGGCTATCTCGGCCGCGCCGACAAGTGGCCGCAGCAGGTGCGCGCCGACAGCGATCCGACGATGGTCGGTGACGAGCCGGTCCTGTTGGCCGCCACCACGGGCTGCCCGGTGGCGGCGGATCCGGATCGCCTGCGGGCGGCCCGAAGCCTGCTCACGCACTTCGACTGTGACGTGATTATCAGCGACGACGGGCTCCAGCACCTGAGACTCGGTCGGGACGTGGAGATCGCCGTCGTCGACGGTGTGCGCCGCCACGGCAACGGTCGCTGCCTGCCGGCCGGACCGTTGCGCGAGCCGGTGTCCAGGCTCCGATCCGTCGATCTGGTGGTGGCGAACGGGGGCGCTATCCCCGGCGAGTTCAGCATGGAAGTGCGGGTCGACGGTGTATACAACCTCGGCCGGGAAGAGCCTCCCGGGCGACTCGAATCCTTCGATGGGAGTCCGGTCCACGGGGTATGCGGCATCGGCTCCCCGGAGCGCTTCTTCGCCACCCTGGAGCATGCGGGACTCAACGTAATCCGCCACCCCTTCCCCGACCACCACGCCTTCCGTGCGGCGGATATCACGTTCGAGGACGACTATCCGGTACTGATGACGGAGAAGGATGCCGTCAAATGCCGGCGCTTCGCCGATAGCCGCCACTGGTGCGTGGCGGTCAGGGCCGTGCTGGAGGAGGGTTTCGAGGTGGAGCTGATGGCGCTTCTGGGCGCGGCGCCGGCGGCGGCGGATCCGTGACGTGTGGCGTTGCAATAAATCCGCAGTCTGGCAGAGTGCGCCATTGGCCATGGTCTATGCTTGGCATGACAATGGCAGTGCTTGGCGGCCGGCAGCCAGGCCCCTTCCGGGGGGCGCCAGCCGGTAATTCCAGTGGCATGACATGATCCGCGTCCTGTTCGTCTGTATGGGTAATATCTGCCGTTCGCCGATGGCCCAGGGAGTCCTCGAGCACCGTCTGTATGAAGAGCAGCTTGACGATCGCGTGGCCGTGGATTCGGCGGGGACCCACCATTACCACACCGGCGAGCCTCCGGATCGGCGCGGCGTGTCGGCCGCCCGCGGGCGGGGCCTCGACATCGGCCAGCAGCGCGCTCGACCGGTGCGCGACGACGACTTCATGAATTTCGATCTGATCCTGGCCATGGACTCGGACAACGAGCGAAAGCTGCGTGCCGTCTGCCCGCCGTTCTATGCCGACCGCGTGCGGCTCGTCATGGAGTACGCTCCCGAGCTGCGCGAGCGCGAGGTTCCCGACCCCTACTATGTCGGCGGGGAAGGCTTCGAGAAGGTCCTGGACATGCTCGAGCTGTGCATGGAAGGGCTCATGGATGAGTTGCACGATCGGTTGGACCAGCCGGGTGCGACTACATAGTCGTGTAGAGGGTCGCCTTGACTGACATGAAGGTTTCCGAATACCGCGACGGGTTGCCGACGCCCGAGATCGCCGAGTCCGAGGCGGTTCTGCGATTCCCCTTGAACGAGACCGGCCGCGATTTCGTGGTCGGCGACATTCACGGGATGTTCCAGCATCTCACTCAGCTGCTCGAGAGGATCGAGTTCAACGAGGAGCACGATCGCCTGTTCTCGGTCGGTGACCTGGTGGATCGGGGGCCGGAATCGAAGAATGCGCTCGAGTGGCTGGACAAGCCCTGGTTCTACGCCTGCCGCGGGAACCACGAGCAGTTCGCCATCGACTCGGACGATCCCGAGCAGCTGGACGTGTGGGTGAACTACAACGGCGGCGAGTGGTGGCTGGACCTCGATATCGAGGAGAAGGAGACATTCCGCACACGGTTCATCCAGCTGCCCATGGCGCTCGAGGTAGAGACGCGCTGGGGCCGCGTCGGCATCGTGCACGCAGACGTGCCGCCGCTTCTGCCCTGGGAACGGTTCATGGATTTGCTGGAAGCGCGGGACCGGGACGCGGCGCTCTATGCCATGTGGTCACGCAATCGCATCTCGGGTATGTGCACGAGCCTGCCGGTGACCGGCGGCGTGCAACGGGTCTACTGCGGCCACACCCCGACCCGGGAAACGGTACAGATCGACAACGTCTACTACATCGACACGGGCGCCGCCTACAGCTACGACGGCTACGAGGAAGCGCGCCTGACCCTGGTGGAGATCCAACCCGACTGCCACCAGGAGTTCTCCATCAACACCCACGAGCCCGACTGA
>CBDTYP010000017.1:0-20313 GCA_965364645.1 uncultured Gammaproteobacteria bacterium
CACGAGCCTCGCCTACTGCGGACCGTCGCGCTGGACAGACCCGGTGATCACCGGGCGCCGCGCCGCCGTCATGAGCGCCGCCGCCCCCGGCGCCTGGATCGGGGGAGAGGTGCTGGACGCCGCGGGCGCCACCTATTCGACGGCGGTGCTCTTGACCGGGTGCGCACCGGGGTAGCATCTTCCTCCCCGAGGGACGACAAGTCCGACGACTATAGGGAAGGCCCAAGGGGTGAGCGAGGGGATGAGCGAGGGGATGAGCGACACCGACTGCATCTTCTGTCAGATCGTCGGCGGCACGAGGATCAGTCAGAAGGTGCTCGAGACCGACGAGGTCCTGTGCTTCATGGATATCTTTCCCGCATCCGAGGGGCATGTCCTCGTGATTCCGAAGCAGCATTGCACCTCGGTCTTCGACATACCTGAAGCGGCCATGACGGCTGTCGCGTCGGCCGTCTGGCGCGTCGCGGCGGCTCTGCGCGCGGAGTTCGATCCCGACGGGATGACCATCAGCCAGGCGAACGGCGCCGCCGCGGGGCAGACCGTCATGCACTACCATGTGCATCTCATCCCGCGTAGCGACGGCGAGCGTCTGCGCCAGCACGGGTCCGGCGCGGAAGACCCGGGGCGGCTCGACGAAATCGCCGCCGCGCTGGCAGCACGGCTGTGAGATAGATGTCTTCAACCATGAGAATTCGCGCCGCCACCGTCGTCGACAAGCCCGTCTGGCTCGCGCTGCGCCGCCGCCTGCGTCCCGCCCTCGGCGACCAGCAACACGAGCGGGATTGGCTGCAGATGATGGAGCAACGGGGCCGGCGCACCGCCTTGCTGTGTGTCGACGCTCAGGGCGGCCTGCTGGGCATGATCGAGATGTCCCAGCGGGAGCGGATGGACGGCTTCGGTCCGGGGCCGGTTACCTGGGTCGACGCATTCCACGTGGAGCAGGGCGAGGGGCGGGACGCGGCAGCCCGGCGCCTGGCCGGGGCGGCCGCCGACTGGGCCCGGGCGCGGGGTTGCCGGGCGCTCGCGTCGGATACGAGTCTCGACAACCAGTGGGAGCAGAAGCTGCACCGGGAGCTCGGATTCGAGGAGGTCGCCCGCAAGGTGGTCTATCGAAAGGTGCTGGCCGCGCCGGCGGCGATCCCCGAGGCGGCGCCGGCGACGCCGGGACCGCGTCCCGTGCCGGTGTCGGAGGTGGAGGCCGGGCCGGTGGAACTCGTCATCGACGAGGGCGGCCCCGGCTGGTGGCCGGGCCCTGTTCGCGCCGCGATCATCCTCCTCGGAGTTCTTTCCTTCTACTTCACCGACGTGTTCAGCGGGGACATGTTCGTCGGCGTCATCCTGCCAATCGTGGACGTCGTGTTCGTGATCTATCTCTTGCTGCTTTTCGTCGGCATGAAGTATCGACGCAGGATGGATACCGGCGATCGCCAGATGGAGCTCTACCAGGCGCCCCAGGACAGCGACTGACCCGCTCCCCGCGGCCGGCGACTGCGACCCGAACCGCCCCGAATCGCCCATGCCCCGGACACCCGCGCTGAGCGTCCTCATGCCCGTGCACAACGCGGCGCCTACCCTGGCGGCCTGCCTGGATTCCGTCCAGGCACAGACCCTCGCGGATTTCGAGCTCCTGGCCGTGGACGACGGATCCACGGATGAGACGAGGGCGCTGTTGTCGGCCCGTGCCCGCGAGGATCCGCGTCTGCGGGTGCTGAGCGGGCCCCATCGGGGACTGGTGGCATGCCTGAACGCCGGACTGCAGGCGGCCCGGGCGCCCCTCGTCGCCCGCATGGACGGCGACGACCTCATGCACCCGGAGCGTCTCGCCCTGCAGCGGGAGTACCTGGACGCACACCCCCGGGTGGGAGTCGTGGCGAGCCGTGTCGAGGCCTTCCCCGCCGGGGAGACGGGAGCCGGCATGGAGGAGTACCTGCGCTGGCAGAACGCCTGCAGCAGCGAGGCGGCGCTCCGGGGCGAGATCTACGTGGAGTGCCCGATCACCCATCCGAGCGTGATGTTCCGCCGACAGGTGGTTGTCGCCGCCGGGGCGTATCGGGACGGCGACTTTCCCGAGGATTACGAGCTGTGGCTGCGCCTCAACGAAAGCGGCTGCCCCATGGCGAAAATCGACCGTTGCCTGCTGCGCTGGCGCCAGCGTGACGACAGCCTGTCCCGGGTCGATCCGCGTTACTCCCGGGACGCCTTCGACCGCCTGCGGGCGCGCTATCTGGCCCGGGACCGGCGTCTCGCCACCGGCCGGCCGCTGGTCTTCTGGGGCGCTGGCAGACGCACACGGCGGCGCGCGGACCACCTCACCGGCCTCCTGGCCCCATCGGGTGTATCACCCGAGGCCTGGATCGACGTGGATCCCCGCAAGATAGGCCAGCGCGTCGGGGCAGCGCCGGTGGTGGCGCCGGATTGGCTCAAGTGTCGGAAGCCACGGCCCTTCGTGCTCTCCTGGGTGGCGAGCCACGGCGCCCGGGACAGCATCGGGGCCGCCCTGGAGGACATGGGCTACAGCAGGGGCAGCGACTACCTGGCGGTCGGGTAGGCGGCGCCGACGGCGGCGGCGCCGGCGGACAGGCGCTCGGTGGCCTGGGACAGGCGCGCCACCAGCGCGGAGAGGAAGACCTTGTGGAAGCGCAGCTGGCAGTTGAGCGAGGCGCGCTCAATCATCGAGGGGCGCACGTTCATGGTCGTCACCCCGGTCTTGGCGATGATGGTGGCGCTGCGTTCCTTGCGGGCGATGAAGCCCATCTCGCCGAAGCAATCGCCCTGGTGCAGCTCGTCGACCTCCATATCACCCTTGAGCACGGTCACATCCCCGGAGATGATGATGTAGAAGGACGTGTCGAGCTCACCCTCGGCGATAATCTCGCTGCCGGGGGTGAAGTCGAGCCAGCCGCTGGAGTTGATGATCTCCCAGACCTCGGGCTCGGTGAAATCGTCGAAGAACGCGAGGCCCCGCACCAGCTTGAACTTCTCGTCGCCGGGCAGCTGCTCGTCGAGCAGCTTGATGTGGTCGTAGACCAGGCTCAGATCGGCGGCGAGATCGAGTCCCATCTTGTAACGCTGGCCGGCCTGCTTGCAGAGCGCTCGATCCAGGATACGGCTGAGGATGGGCGGCGCGTCGGTACGCAGCTCCGCCAGCGGCGTGTGGGTCTTCTCGGTAATGCGATGGGCGATGGCGGGCAGGTTGTCGGCGGCGAAGGGATGCCGGCCGGTCAACAGCTCGTACATGACCACCCCGAGCGAGAAGATGTCCGTCTGATTGGTGATGGTGTCGTCCCGGACCTGCTCGGGGGACATGTACAGCGGCGATCCGATGTAGCCGTGCACCTGGGTGTCGGTGGCATCCGCCTGGGTCCGCAGCGCGATGCTGAAATCGGAGAGCTTTACCTCGCCGTCCTCGGTGAGGAGGATGTTGCGGGGCTTGATGTCGCGATGGATGACGCCCTGACGGTGCGCATAGTCGAGGGCACGGGCGCTCTTGAAGATCACGCGCACCACGTCCTCGATAGGGAGCAGGCTGTCCGGCTGGCAGTGGTCGAACAGCGTACGGCCGCCGAAGATCATCTCCATCACGATGTAGCAGATCTCGTCCTCGACGCCCGCGTCGAAGACGCCGACGATGTTCGGGTGGCGGAGCTTGCCGGCGACCTTGGCCTCGTTGAAGAAGAGCTTCCGGTAGCGGGCACCGCCGCGCTTGTCCTGGAGGGACTCCGGCAACGCAACCTTGATGGCGACGTCCCGGCCCGTGAATGGATCGTGACCCTGGTAGACAACCCCCATGCTGCCCCGGCCGACCTCTCCGATGACGTCGTACTTGCCGAGGGTGGTATTTGCGAGATCGTGCATAGGGTAGTCAGACAACCGGGGGGGCTCAGTAAAGGGATCGGTCGCTGGCGGCCCTTCTTTAGTGACCGTGGTCCTGGAAGGGGAAAAAAGATTGCTTCCCGAGGTCCGGGAGGTCGCCTCTTAGACGCCTCGGCGGAGGGCCTCCAGCAGCCGGGGCTCGGCCCGGGCGGATCGGCCGTCGGCGGCGAGGACCACGTCGAACACGCCGGAGAGCTCACCCACACTGCCCGCCAGCGGGCGCAGGTCGACGATGAGGCTCGCCCGGGCCCGGGGATCAGGGATGCCGTTCAGCAGCCCGTCGCGGACATTGCCCGGCTCGCCGGCGACGTACATCTGGGTGACCAGCGGCTCGGCGCCGGGGGCGCGTACCGCGAAGTGGATATGGGGGGTGCGGCCGGGGTAGGGCACCGGCCGGATCGTGCGGAAGCGATAGGCGCCATCGTTCCCGGTGGTGCTGCGTCCATAGCCCTGGAAATTCTCGTCGATGGGGGCATCGCGCCGATCCCGGGGATGGTGGTAGCGACCGAACCCGTTGCACTGCCAGATCTCGACCAGCGTCTCCGGCACGACCCGTCCCCGCTCGTCCATAACACGGCCCGTGACGTGGGTGACGATACCGTGCGCTTGCCCGATTCTGCCTCGGACCTGGACCAGATCGCTGTCCGAGTCCGGCGGCAGGCTCGCCGGGTAGAAGGGCCCGAGGCTCTGACGCGGCGTTCTCTGAAGGGCCTGGCTCGCTCCGAGCGGCGTCGCGGCGAGGGCAAGAGCTGCCCCCGCGGCGCCGAGAAAGGTCCGTCTGGAAGGAATCCCGGGATGGTTTCGCCGGTGCTGCACCATGGATCGCCTGCCGCTGTGCCTGTACATCTGACCGAGGGGCGCCGCGACGGTTCCGACGCTCAGTCGAATCCCCGCGTGGCGAGCACTTCCCGGGCCGGTGTGCGATCGCCGGTGCGGCTGATGCTGCGGGGAGCATCCATCAGCTCGAGACGGTAGCCGAGAGTCGTGTACAGGTCGAGTATCCGTTCGGTGGCCTGGTTGGAGAGGACGACAGGGCCGTTGTGCTCCGCGAGCCAGCGGGCGAGGCGCACCTGCTCGTCCCACCCGAAAGTGAAGCGGGAGTATTGTCGGAACGGTACGTCGTAGGGGGGATCCGCGTAGATGAAGTCGTCGTCCGCGAGGGGGATCTTCTCGAAGTCGCCGGAGGTGAAGTCCCAGCGGGACAGCACGCCTCGATAGGCGCCGAAATCGCGCACGTAGTTGATGCGCTCGTGTCGGCCGAAGGGGACGTTGAACTCGCCCTTGCGGTTGAATCGGCACAGCCCGTTGTAGGCCGTGCGATTGAGATAGTAGAAGAGCTCCGCGGCTTTGCGGCTCGAGAGTCCGCGCCGGGTCGCCGCGAGGCGATTGAACTCGCTGCGATGCTGGTAGTAAAGGTCCCGCTCGTTGCGCATCGGCACGCGAATGCTGAGCCCCGTCTGCAGATGCCGGTAGAAGTTCACGGGATGGGGATTGACGTCGTTCAGCAGGGCCTGCCGGGGATCGAGGCCGAGAGCCACCGCGAGGCCGCCGCAGAAGGGCTCCACCAGACGCCGGGGTCCCTGGGATCGCCACAGCGGCAGGAGACGGGGCGCGAGCCACCGCTTGCCTCCGGCCCACTTCAGCGGTGGACGCAGCACCGGCGCGCTCACCGGGATTCGGGCCCGGAGGCGTGGGCGGCGCCGCGCCTCTCCCAGGGCAGGCCCGCGCGGTCCAGGGCCCCGGTGAGCCAGGCCGCGGCGTTATCGACATCGAGGGCGTTGCCCCGGACGCCGAGCTCCGTCTCGCGATAGTCGCCCTCCATGTGGGGCAGGCACGAGAGATCCACGGCGGGGAAGCGCGCGACGAATTCCTCCATCGTCGCGATGAGCTGACCCTCGCTGACCCCGGGCAGAGAAATGAGGGTCTCCACGGGTGCTTCGCCGCCCGTCAGCTGCGGGTAGTGATTGTCGAACACCCATTCGATCATGGGCCATGCCATCTGCGGAAAACCGGGGACGAAGTGCGTATCGCCGAGGGTGAAGCCGGCGATCTGGTTGACCGGGTTCGGGATGAGCGTGCAGCCCTCGGGGAGGTCCGCCATGTGGATGCGCCGCGGATACGCATCGGCGCCGAAGCGCTCTTCGATGATGGCGGCCGCCTGGCCGTGACGGACGAGTTCGACACCGGCTGCCCGTGCGGCGCAGGCACGGGTGTGGTCGTCCGGGGTCGCGCCGATGCCGCCGCAGCAGAGCACGATGCCGCCGCCGTCCATCCGGAAGCGCAGCTCCCTGGTGAGGCTGTCCGGGTCGTCGCCGATATAGTGACACCAGCCGAGGGTGAGGGAGCGATTGCCAAGCGCCTCGATCATGTGCGCGAAGTGGCTGTCGGAGCGCTTCCCCGTCAAGAGCTCGGTGCCGACGATGATGAGTCCAATCTCCAACGCGCGAGTCGTGCCTGCTGATTCCAAGGGTCCGGTGCCTGAGCGGGCCATTCTATCAGCCGCGCCTCACAGCGATGGGCCGCTCGCGCTTCGACCCGCGTGACCTGCGGGGCTCCGCCACGCTATGCTCCCGCCTCCTGGGAAGTCGGCGGCGGTGGCCGCCGGTCGAGTAAGACGCCTGCGGGAATTCCACGTGGATCATGTAGTCTGGTTCGAATCCATCGGCATGAACGACGTCGCCATCGTCGGCGGCAAGAACGCTTCGCTCGGCGAGATGATCGGGTCTCTCGCGGCATCCGGAGTGAAGGTCCCGGGGGGGTTCGCCACCACCGCCGATGCCTTCCGGGAGTTCCTGGCCCAAAATCGCCTCGAGGAGCGCATCGCCGAAGCGCTCGAAGGCCTCGACGTGGAAGACGTCGAGGCTCTCGCCGCCACCGGGGAGCGGGTGCGGGGCTGGGTGCACGAAGGCGCGCTTTCCGCGGACCTCGAGCGCGCGGTGCGGGAGGCCTACGGGCAGCTGCTCGGCGATGCCACGGACGCGGCGGTCGCGGTGCGCTCGTCGGCGACCGCGGAGGATCTGCCCGAAGCGTCCTTTGCCGGCCAGCAGGAGACATTCCTCAACGTGGTCGGCATCGAGGACGTCCTCGATGCCATCAAGGCGGTGTTCGCTTCGCTCTACAACGATCGCGCCATCGCCTATCGGGTGCACCAGGAATTCGATCACGGCGAGGTGGCTTTATCGGCCGGCGTTCAGCGCATGGTGCGCAGCGACACCGCCGCGAGCGGCGTCATGTTCACCATGGATACGGAGTCCGGGTTCGATCAGGTGGTGTTCATCACTTCCGCCTTCGGGCTCGGCGAGACCGTCGTCCAGGGCCAGGTGAATCCCGACGAGTTCTACGTCTACAAGCCCAGCTTGCGCGAAGGCCGCCCGGCCATCGTACGTCGGGAGCGGGGCAGCAAGGCGCTGCGCATGGTGCTCGCCGGCGACGGCGCCGAGCGGGTGCGCATCGAGCCGGTGCCGGAGAGCGAGCAACGCACGTTCTCGCTGGACGACACCGACATCGAGCAGCTCGCCCGTTACGCGCTCGCCATCGAGGATCACTACGGCCGGCCCATGGACATCGAATGGGGTAAGGACGGCGGGGACGGCGAGCTCTACATCCTCCAGGCGCGCCCGGAGACCGTGCAGAGCCGGGTCGCGACCCAACGCCTCGAGCGCTTCGAGCTCGCCGAGCGCGGCGAGGTCTTGAGCACCGGGCGCAGCATCGGCCAGCGCATCGGCAGCGGTCCCGCGCGCCTCGTCAACGACGTGGCGGACATGAGCAGCGTGCAGCCCGGCGACGTTCTGGTGACGGACATGACCGACCCGGACTGGGAGCCTGTCATGAAGCGCGCGGCGGCCATCGTGACCAACCGCGGCGGGCGCACCTGCCACGCCGCCATCATCGCCCGGGAGCTCGGGATCCCCGCGGTGGTGGGTACGCGGGATGCCACGGGCAGTATCCCCGACGGCGAGGCGGTGACCGTCTCCTGCGCCGAGGGAGATACCGGCTACGTCTATTCCGGGGCCCTCGAATTCAACGTGCGGCGGCTGGACATCGATTCCATGCCGGAGCTGCCCTTCAAGATCACCATGAACGTCGGCAACCCGGAGCGCGCCTTCGACTTTCAGGCGCTGCCCAACGCGGGCGTCGGTCTCGCGCGATTGGAGTTCATCATCAGCAACACCATCGGCGTGCACCCGAAGGCGCTCATCGAGTACGAGCGGCTGCCGGACGAGCTCAAGGCCCGCATCGACGAGCGCACGGCGGGGTACGCGGATCCGGTGAGCTTCTACGTCGCCAAGCTGCAGGAAGGGGTCGCCACCCTGGCCGCGGCCTTCTGGCCGAAGCCCGTCATCGTGCGCCTCTCGGACTTCAAGTCCGACGAGTACGGCAATCTCATCGGCGGGAGCCGATACGAGCCCGCCGAGGCCAATCCCATGCTCGGATTCCGCGGCGCCTCCCGTTACGTGGCGGAGGAGTTCCGCGACTGCTTCGCGCTGGAATGCCGGGCGATGCGCGAGGTGCGCGACACCATGGGTCTCACCAACATCGAGGTCATGGTGCCCTTCATTCGCACGGTGGGCGAGGCCGCCCGGGTCGTGGAGCTGCTGGCCGAGAACGGCCTCGAGCGCGGCCGGAACGGCTTGCGTCTGATCATGATGTGCGAGGTGCCCTCCAACGCGCTGCTGGCGGAGCAGTTCCTGGAGCATTTCGACGGCTTCTCCATCGGCTCCAACGACCTCACCCAGATGACCCTGGGCCTGGATCGCAACTCCGGGCTGATCGCGTCGCTCTTCGACGAGCGGGACGAAGCGGTCAAGGTCCTCCTGCACCAGGCCATCCAGGCCTGCCGCCGGGCCGGCAAGTACGTCGGCATCTGCGGCCAGGGGCCCTCGGACCACCCGGACCTGGCACGCTGGCTCATGGAGGAGGGCATCACCAGCGTCTCCCTGAACCCGGATTCCGTGGTGGAGACCTGGATGTTCCTGGGGGGACGGGAAGTCTGAGCCGCCCTCCGGGCGGCGCTCCGAGGCATTCCGGGGCATTCCGGGGCATTCCGGGGCACCCTCCGCCGGCGTCAATACTCTGTATTGACAAATACAATAGGACCTGGCCCTGCTCCCATGATTTGATAATGCTCGTTCCGCACTCCAGGCGCCGCCTTGGCGCCGCGAGGGCAAACACAGGCTGAGCCTGATGCGTCCATGGGACGCCGTGAGCTACCGGAGGGCACGAAGTATGAAGATCTGCGTCGTCGGCGCTGGTTCCATTGGCGGTTTGCTGGGCGTGAAGCTGGCCCTGGCGGGCGAGGAAGTCACCCTCATCGCCCGGGGCAAGCATCTCGAGGCCATCCAGGAGAACGGCCTGCGGGTCTCCTATCAGGACGGCAGCTCCGAGGTAGCCACGGACGTCAGGGCCACCAGCGACATGGGCTCCTGCGGCCCCCAGGATCTCGTCATCCTCGGCCTCAAGGCCCACCAGATCGCCCCGGCAATGGATGACATCCGCACGCTCTTCGGCCCCGACACCATGGTACTCACCACCCAGAACGGTCTTCCCTGGTGGTACTTCCAGCGCCAGGGCGGTCCCCACGACGGCTACCGCATCGAGACCCTGGACCCGGACGGCCGTCTCACCGACGGTATCGAGGCCCGGCGCATCATCGGCTGCATCGCCTACCCGGCGGCCACCATTACCCGTCCCGGCGTGATTCGCCACATCGAGGGCACGCGTTTCCCGGTTGGCGAGCTGGACGGCTCGGAGTCGGAGCGGGTGCAGCGGGTCTCAGAGACGCTCATCAACGCGGGCTTCAAGTCCCCGGTGCTCGACGACATTCGATCCGAGATCTGGCTGAAGGCCTGGGGCAACCTGAGCTTCAATCCCATCAGCGCGCTCTGTCACGCGACGCTGGAGGACATCTGCCAGTTTGCGCCCACCCGGGAGCTGGCGGCCAACATGATGATCGAGGCCCAGACCATCGCCGAGAAGCTCGGCATCACGTTCCGGGTGCCGCTGGAGAAGCGCATCGCCGGCGCCGAGAAGGTGGGCAGGCACAAGACGTCGATGCTGCAGGACGTGGAGGCCGGCCGCGCGCTGGAGACCGAGGCGTTGATCGGTGCCGTACTGGAGATGGGCAGGCTCACCGACACGCCGACCCCCTACATCGGCGCCATCTACGCCGCCGTCAAGCTCCTCGGCCGCACCATCGAGTCCGAGAACGTGTTCGTGAAGGCCCAGGCGGTAACACCGCCCGCCCTGACCCCGGTACCCGTGGAAGAGCCCGCCCTGGTAGGCAGCGCCGCCGGCTGAATCTGGCTCGCCTTCGTTTGTTGGCCCGATCTTCGTAGGTTGGTGCTGAGCGAAGCGAAGCCCAACATCCAACGTCTGATGTTGGGCTTCGCTTCGCTCAGCACCAACCTACGGGAATCGAATCAACTTCCCAGTTTTTCTCCGACGTTCACCGTCGCGTCCACCAGGTACTCCGCCACCTTCATCTTTTTGGCGCCGGCCGGGCGCAGGCGTTGGATCTGGAGCTGGCCGTCGGCGCAGGCGACGGTGATGCCGTCGTCGCCGACCGCGGTGATCTCGCCGGGGGCCGCGCCGCTCTGCGCGGTCTGCTTGGCGCAGTCGAAGATCTTCACGGTAGTGTCACCGTGGCGGGTCCAGGCGCCGGGCTGGGGATTCGCGCCGCGGATGAGATTCCACACTTCCTGGGTGGGCTTGCTCCAGTCGATCTCCACGTCCTCGTCCCGGCACCAGCCCTCGTAGGTCGCGTTCGATTCGTCCTGGACGGTCTTCGGCGCCTTGCCGTCACGCACGAGATCGACGCTCTCCAGCATGGCCTCGACGCCCATGGGAAACAGGTGGTTGAAGTAGAGGCTGCCGAGGGTGTCGTCGTCTTTGATGTCCACCTCCTTCTGCATGAGGATCGGTCCGGTGTCGAGACCGTTGTCCGGCCAGAAGATGGAGAGCCCCGTCTTGTTCCTGCCCATGATGATCGGCCAGTTGATGGAGCTCGGGCCCCGGTGCAGCGGCAGCAGCGAGGGGTGGTACTGGATGCTGCCGAGCTTCGGGACGTTCAGCACTTCCTCCGGAACGAAGAGCGTTACGTATGCCATGACGCAGAGGTCCGGCTCGAGCGACGCCATCTGCTCCCGGACCTCGGGCTTCCTGAAGGACTTCGGCTGGAACAGCGGCAGCCCGTGGGCCAGCGCCGCCTCCTTGATGGGGTCCACTCTCTCCCCCTTGTCCGGCTCGCAGTAGACGCCGATAACGTCTTCTCCGCGCTCCACCAGGGCGTCCAGAACGGTCTTCCCGAATGCCTGCTGGCCGTTGACGATGATTTTCATGGGATCTCCGATTGTTCTCTTTCACTGAGCTGCTCCGCCAGCGAAGGCGGCAGCGGTGTGGTTTTCCGCGTGCGCATATCCATGACCACGCTGGTAACCTTCGCATCACAAGCACGGGTACCGTCTTCGTTGAAGATCGCCTGGTGCAGCACGTAGCTCTTTCTCCCCCGCGTCCCTGGCCTGGTCTCGATAACCAGGCGCGCCCCCGAGAAGCACTCCTGCCGGTAGTTGACGTCGATGTTGACGACCACGGTTCCCAGATGTTTCCCGCCGACGTCGTTCAGCGTGGGGTCGCAGCGATTGTACCAATCCATGCGCGCTCGCTCGAAGTATTCGAGGAAGCGCGCATTGTTGACATGACCGAGCTCGTCGATCTCGCTATCCTCTACCCGCAGCTCGATTTTGCCGATCAGCGTCATATCCCCGCATTATGCTACTCGAAGGGACGGCAAGCGATGACGAAAATTGCCCTTGCACAGACCACCAGCACCGATGACTTCGATGCCAATCTCTCCGCCGCGGACGCGATGGTGGAGGAGGCGGCCGGCAATGGCGCGGAGCTGCTCGCGTTCCCGGAAGTGTTCCTTTACCTGGGCGGCTACAAGGGTAAGCTGAAGATCGCCGAGTCCCTGGACGGCGCCACCGTCACCCGGTTTCGCGAGGCGGCGGCCCGTCACGGCATGATGCTGCTGCTCGGCAGCATGCATGAGATCAACCCGGGCGATCCGGCGCGGGTATACAACACCTCGGTGCTTATCGGCGCCGACGGCAACCTGCTTGCGAGCTATAGGAAGCTCAAGCTGTTCGACGTGGAGCTGCCCACCCTGCGTATCAAGGAGAGCGACAGCATCGCGCCGGGTGAGGCGCCGCCGCCGGTGGTGGATACGCCTATTGGCAGGCTCGGGCTGACCATCTGCTTCGATCTGCGCTTCTCCGATCTCTATCTGGATCTTCGCCGCCGCGGCGCGGAGATCGTTTTCATTCCTTCCAACTTCACCGCGCCCACGGGGGCCGCGCACTGGGAGGTGATGCTCCGCGCCCGGGCCGTGGAAGGCCAGTTCTTCGTCGTTGCGCCCGCGCAGACCGGTGTGCACAACCCCAAATACACCTCCTTCGGCCACTCCATGATCATCGATCCCTGGGGACGGATCCTGGCGACGGCGCCGCCCGGGACGGGACTCGTTTATGGGGACATCAATCTCGCCTATCTGGAGCAGGTGCGCGCCGAGCTACCCATGCAGGTATAGGGGTCGCCCCTTTCCGGGCCGCTGTTGCCGGGGATTGTCCGGCTCTGTATTCTCCGGGTTTTCAGGACCCGGCCACCGAGGTCCCGGGCGGGTAGTTGCCCGATAACAACGTCACGCATCTCGGAGCGGGGAGAGACAATGAATGTTCGCGACGCCCTCGAGCGCAAGCTCGGGCTCACATCCGTAACCTATAAGTACAACCTGCCCAAGGACCAACTCTTCCGCGAGGCTATCGAGAACGACCGGGGCAGGCTCACCGAGGGCGGTCCGGACACCGAGCAGAAGGCGTTTCCCACGAAGCTGGGAGTAGACGGTCCGCTCGTCTTCTATACCGATCCCACCTGCACCGGGCGCCCGGTCAACGACACCTTCGCCGTCGCCTGGCCGGAGATCGAGTCCGAGGTGTGGTGGAAGGACAACATGAAACCCTTCGATCCGGACAAGTACGAGGGGCTCCTGAAGCGCGTCGTCCAACACGTGAACGATCGCGGCGGACATCTCTATGTGCAGGACGTATATGCCGGGGCGGATCCGTCTTACTCGGTGCCGTATCGCTTCGTCGGCGAGTACGCGACCCACGCGATGTTCGCCCACAACATGTTCCCGAAGAAGGTCGACGGCGTCGAGGACGAGGAAGGGAAGCGCTGGACCATGTTGAACGTTCAGTCGTTCCGTTGCGATCCGGAGCGTGACGGCACCGTGTCGGACCGCGCGGCGATCATGGATTTTCGCAACAAGCTGTGCCTGGTCCTCGGCCGCGCGGATTATTGCGGACTCGTGAAGAAGACTATCTTCACCGTGATGAATTATATCCTGCCGAATCTCGGCCACCTGTCGATGCACTGCTCGGGCAACATCGGAGGTCGCGACGATACGGCTATCCTCTTCGGCCTGTCTGGTACCGGCAAGACGACGCTTTCGGCGGATCCGAATCGCAGGCTCATCGGCGATGACGAGGCCGGCTGGACGGAAAGCGGGATCTCGAACTTCGAGGACGGTTGCTACGCGAAGCTCATCGACCTCAACAAGGAGGCGGAGCCGATCATCGCGGCCGCGCTCTCGATGAAGGGAACGATCATCGAGAACGTCCCGCCGTTGCCGGGCAAGCGCATCGAGGATACGGATCCCCAGGATCTGGATCTGACGGATGCCTCGATCACGGAGAACACCAGGTTCTCTTATCCTCTTTCCTGCAATCCCAACGTCGCAGACGGCGCGAGGGGCGACCACCCCGAGACCATCGTGCTGCTGACCGCGGACGCGTTCGGCGTGTTGCCGCCGGTATCGGTCCTCGAGGGCAAGGAAGTCATGTACCACTTCGTGCAGGGCTTCACCGCCAAGCTGGCGGGCACCGAGGTGGGGTTGAAGGAGCCCCAGGCTGCGTTCAGCGCCTGCTTCGGCGGCCCCTTCATGTCTCACAAGCCGTCCGTGTACGCGAGCCTGCTGCGCGAGAAGATGGAGCAGCACGAGGCGCGCTGCATCCTCCTCAATACCGGATGGTCCGGTGGACCCGCGGGCTCCGCGGACCGCATCTCCATAAAGAATACCCGGGCCCTGCTCGACGCAGCACTGAACGGCGATCTCGACGCCAGTGGCGCGGGATACGACATGCATCCGGTGTTCAACCTGCGCATGCCCCGCGCGTGCCCCGGTGTCGAGCCTTCAATATTGAATCCTCGCGGCGTGTGGAACGACAAGAATGCCTACGACGCCGCCGCCGACAGGCTGCGCGGTATGTTCCGCGCGAACTTCGACAAGCAGAGATTTTCCGATTTCGGAATTCAGGCGGTCGTTTAGCGTTGGATGTTGGGCTTCGCTGCGCTCAGCACCAACCTACGAAAAACGAACGATTCAGGTCTCTTGTAGGTTGGTGCTGAGCGCAGCGAAGCCCAACGCTTCAGTGCACCATCAGTAGCGGGATCTCTGACTCCGCCATCAGGTAGCGGGTGACGCCGCCCATCAGCACTTCGCGCAGGCGCGTGCGGCTGTAGCCGCCCATTACCAGTAGATCCGCGTCGAGTTCCCGGGCGTTGGCGAGCATCGCTTCCGGGACCGATCGGTTGCGCGTGTCCATGATGCTTACCGTCGCGGTGATGCCGTGGCAGGCGAGGTAGACGACCAGATCGTCGGCATTGGGCTTGCGTTTCTGGTGCTTGTCCGTCGTCAGAACCGTCACGGCGCCCGCATCCCGAAGCACGGGGCGGGCGGCGGCCACGGCCTGGGCGGCCTCCTTGCTGCCGTTCCAACCGATGACGATGCGGTCGCCGGCGCTCTCGATGGGCCCGGGGGGCACCATCACCACCGGCCGGCCGCTCTCGCGCAGCGCGGCATCGATGGTCCGCGGTGGTGGCGATACCTGCTCAGGTCGCGGCACGATGATGAGATCGGCGAGGCGCCCGTAGCTCGCCACGAGCTCGGTCTGGCTCCCGGTCGCCACCAGCCAGTCGGCGCTGACCTTGCCCGGATACTCGCCCCGTTTCGCCATGCTGACGCCGCTGCGCACGCACGCCTTATCGACCACCTGCTGGAGCCGTTTCGTCGCTTCCGTGTGCTGCTTCTCGGCAGCCTCGCGCACCGACGCGCGCATGCTCTCCGACAGGCCAATGGTGGCATAGGGCAAGAGGGCCCCCGCCTCCGGCTCGACATGGAGGACGTCCAGGTGCGCGTTGAAGCGCTTGGCGACGGCGAGCGCCGCGTCCAGCAACGCTTCGTCGCGGTCCTTCTCGCCCAATGGCAACAGTATCGCTTTTATGGGCATCTGCCTGTCGTGCCTCGGTTGTTCAGACGGCGCCGGATTCCCGAGCGGCGGCGATTTGCTCTTCGCTCCAGCCCACGACCGACTTGAGGATCTCGTCTGTATGTTCCCCGAGGAGCGGCGAGCGCACAACCTCCGTCGGCGAGTCCGAAAGCTTGATGGGATTGCCCACGGTTAGATAAGCGCCCCGGGTCGGGTGATCGACCTCGACCACCGTGCCCGTGTCCCGGAGCGAGGGCTCCTCCGCCAGCTCCTTCATGGACAGGATGGGACCGCAGGGGACGTTCAGGGGATTCAGCGTTCCCATAACCTCGTACTTGGTCTTCGTCATGGTCCACTCCTCGATCATGGCGAAGCACTGGTCGAGCTTCGGCAGGCGCGCCTCCGGCGTCGCCCACTCCGGATCCTCGATGAGGTCCTCGCGGCCGACGGTCTTCATCAGCGGCGCCCAGCCCGGCGGCTGGATGATGACGTAGATGTAGTCGTTGGGTCCTCCGGGCGCGCACTTGACCGCCCAGCCGGGCTGGCCGCCACCGGAGGCGTTGCCTGCCCGCGGCGCCGCCTCGCCGAACTCGCCATTCGGGTACTGGGGGTACTCCTTCAGCGGGCCGTGGGCGAGGCGCTGCTGGTCACGCATCTTCACTCGGCAGAGATTCAGCACGCCGTCCTGCATGGCGCAGCTGACCCGCTGCCCGCGTCCGGACGTCTCGCGGTGGTAGAGCGCCGCGAGAATGCCGATGGCGAGATTGAGGCCCGTCCCCGTATCGCCGATCTGCGCGCCGGTCACCGTGGGCGGCCCGTCTTCGAAGCCCGTGGTGCTGGCGGAGCCGCCGGTGCACTGGGCAACGTTCTCGTAGACCTTGCAGTCCTCAAAGGGGCCAGGGCCGAAGCCCTTGACCGACGCGTAGATCATCCGCGGATTGATCTCCTGGATGCGTTCCCAGGTGAAACCCATGCGGTCGAGGGCGCCCGGCGCGAAGTTCTCCACCATCACATCGCACTCCTCGATGAGCCGGGTGAAGATCGTCTTGCCGTCTTCGTTCTTGGTGTTGAGCGTGATGCTGCGCTTGTTGTGGTTCAGCATCGTGAAATAGAGGCTGTCCACGTCCGGAATATCCCGCAGCTGTCCGCGGGTGGCGTCCCCGACTCCGGGACGCTCGACCTTGAGAACATCGGCTCCGAACCACCCGAGCAGCTGCGTGCACGTCGGTCCCGACTGAACGTGCGTCATATCGAGGATTCGAACCCCCTCAAGCGCTTTACCCATTTCCTGACCTCATATGAAAACTTACGTTGTTACTTGTACATCGTCTGGTTCTTGGTACCCGGCGCGTACTCGTTCGGGTCCACCCAGATATTGACGACCGCGGACTTGCCGGTGCTCTTGACCGCCTCCCGGGCCCGCTCGAGGGCCGGAGCGATCTCGGATGCCTCGCGTACCTCCTCGCCATGGCCGCCCAACATGTGGGCGAACTGGGAGTAGGGCACGTCGCCCAGAAGATTGCCGACGTCGCCGCGTTCCTTGCCGTACTTGGCGATCTGGCCGTAACGGATCTGGTTCATGGCGGAGTTGTTTCCGATGACCGCGATGTAGGGCGCGCCGAAACGGTTGGCCGTCTCCATGTCGAAGGCGGTCATGCTGAAGGCGCCGTCGCCGTAGTAGCAGAGCACTTCGCGATCGGGATTGGCGAGCTTCGCCGCGAGTGCAAAGCCGGTGCCGACGCCAAGCGATCCGAGGGCGCCGGGATCCATCCAGTGGCCGGGCGTGCGCGGCTGCACCGCCTGGGCGCTGATCGTCACGACGTCGCCGCCATCGCCGATGTACACGGTGTCCTCGTTCAGGAACTCGTTCAGCTCGTAGGCGACGCGGTAGGGGTGGATGGGGCTGGCGTCGGAGCGGAAGAGCGGCATGAGCTTCTCCGTCTTCTCGGCCTCGAGTGCCCGCAGCTCCTCGAGCCATCCCTCACGGGCCTTGGCGCGGTTGTCGCCCCGGCCGCTGGCGGCGTCGGAGACGGCTTGAAGTATCGCGCCCGGATCGCCCACGAGCCCCAGGGAGACGTCGCGGTTCTTTCCCACCGTGCGGTAGTCCATGTCGATCTGCACGACGGTTGCCTCGCTCCGCAGCCGCTTGCCGTAGCCCATGCGGAAATCGAAGGGCGTGCCGACGATGACGATGACGTCCGCCTTGTTGAAGGCATCGCGGCGGGTGCGGTGGAAGTGGTGGGGATCCCCCGGCGGCAGGATGCCGCGGCCGGCGCCGTTGAAGTAGGCCGGGATGTTGAGCGAGCGCACCATCTCGATGGCTTCCTGGTGGCCGCGACAGGTCCACACCTGGCTGCCAAGCAGGATCGCGGGCCGTTCGGAGTTCACCAGGATGTCGGCGAGCTTCTCGATGTCGGCGGGATCACCGATGGAGCGGGTGGAGGCCCGGTACATGCCGGGCTTGGGGATGGTCGCCTTGTCGAGCGATACCTCCCGGTCGAGAACGTCCCGGGGGATCTCGAGGTAGCTGGGGCCGGGGGCGCCGTTGAAGCATTCCCGGACGGCCATGGAAACCATGTCCGCGGCGCGCTCGGTGGAGCTCACGCTGGCGGAGAACTTGGTGATGGGCGCGAGGATGTCCACGTGGGGAAGATCCTGTAGCGATCCCATCTTGTGCTGGGTGAGCGCGCCCTGGCCGCCGATGTGCAGCACCGGGCTCTCGGAGCGGAACGCCGTGGCGATGCCCGTGATCGCGTTCGTGCAACCCGGTCCCGCGGTTGTCACGACGCAGCCGAGGCCGCCGCTCTGGCGCGCGTAGCCATCGGCGGCATGGGCGGCGACCTGCTCGTGACGCACGTCGATGACGCGAATGCCCTCGTCTACGCAACCATCGTAGATGTCGATGATGTGGCCGCCGCAAAGGGTGAAGATCGTGTCGACGCCCTCGTTCTTGAGCGCCCTGGCGACGAGATGTCCGCCGGAGACGATGTTGTCGGATCGATTCTTCTCTGCAAGCGTATCCGTCGCGGTATCAGATTTGGTTTTCGGCTCCTTCGCTACGGTGGCCATGAATACTCCTCCTGCAATTTGTGTGATGTCGGCGATCGACGCTTGGTCAATCGAGCCAGTCGACGTTCTTTTCTACGTGTGCCGCCAGATCCAGCGTGTGCTGACGCACGAGCCGCTCTGCGAGTTCGCTGTCCCGCGCTTCCAGCGCTTCGATGATGTGCATGTGATCGATGATCGAGCGATCTGCCCGGTTGTTCTCGGAAATCGTGCGCATCCGAATTGAGCGCATGTGCAGGAAAAGGTTGTCAGTCATCTTCTTCAAAAGGTCGCAGTGACTGAGATTCAGCAGCGCCTGATGAAAGTTGATATTGGTCTCGGAGTACTCGTCGATCTTCGCCTTCACTCCGCCCTCGTCGAAGGTGGCAAACATCTCGCGGAGCGTCGCGATCTCTTCGTCGCTCGCCTGCTCGGTGATGAGGCGCGCCGCCATGCTCTCCAGCGCCGCCCACACCGTGATCATCTCGAGGATCTCGCGCCTGGTCTTGCGCGCAACGAAGGCGCCGCGGCGGGGGATGGTGTGGACGAAGCCGTCGATCTCGAGCCGGCACAGGGCCTCGCGGATGGGGGTGCGGCTGACGCCGAGATCCTCCGAGAGCTGGCGCTCGTCGAGACGATACTCCTCGGCATCGGAGTACACGTTGACCGAGATGATGGCCCGCTTTAGCTCGTCGTAGATGCGGTCCTTCAGCACGAGACCGCCGTCCACGGGGCTTAATGAGAGAGAAACTGTCGCCATGACACCTACCCAGGCTCCGGCAGGATGGCGCCGGGGGCGCCGCCGGTATTTGGTATACAGAATACCAAACGTGCCGGAGGGCAACAATCCTCATGAGCCTGTCGGGCCACCCTGGCCGCCGGGCTTGCCGGCCCCTGTCAGGGCCAGTTCGTCTCCCGGGCGAGGGCGTCGAGGGCGTCGATGACCCGTGACTGCTGCGAGGCGGTGAGCCCCGGATGCATGGGCAACAGCAGGTTCCGCGCGAAAGCACGCTCCGTATTCGGAAGCGACGCGCCGAGGCCGAGATACGGTGCTTCCAGATGCGACGCCATGATGCTTCGCCGGGTGGGCACGCCCCGTCCGTGCAGGTACTCCATGACGCGATCCCGTCCGATCGGGGCGCCTTCCCGAATGCCGATCATGAAGCTCTGCCAATTGGGCTCGATGCCTTCGGGCACGGCCGGTGCCTGGAAAAGCGGATGATTGCGCAGGAAGTCCAGATACCTGCCGGCAATGGCACGTTGGCGCGAGAGAATGTCGTCGAGCTTGGCGAGTTGCACTCGGCCGATTGCCGCCTGAATGTCGGTGATGCGAAAGTTGTAACCGACTTCCGGGTAGCTCTCGTTGGTCGTCGGCGACATGGCGTGGCGCTGATAGTCCGAAAGTGACATTCCCTGATGGCGCAGGCGCCGCAGACGTTCGGCGAGGGGTTTGTCGTCGGTGACTATCATGCCGCCTTCGCCGGTGGTGACGAGCTTGCGGGCGTGCAGGCTGAAGACCGTGACGGGTGCCAGCGAGCCTACGGGGCGGCCGCGATTGCTGCTGCCCACGGCGCAGGCGGCGTCATCGAGAACGCCGACGCCATGACGGGCAGCGATGTCGTTGATGGCATCGATGTCGCAGGGCAAACCGATCTGGTCCACGGGCAGCAGCAGCTTCGTCCGCGGACTGATCTTTCTTTCCAGATCCTTCGGATCGACGTTCCAGGTGTGCTCGTCGATATCAACGAACACGGGCGTGGCGCCGCAGTGGGTGATGACGTTTACCGACGCGATAAAGGTGTAGGAAGGAACCAGAACTTCGTCGCCGGGACCGATGCCGAGGGCACGCAGCGCGAGGAAGGCGCCCGTAGTCCAGGACGAAACGCCCACGCCGTGAGCAGCGCCGCAGCGGGCAGCGAATTCCTCTTCGAACGCCGCGAGCTGTGGGCCACCAACTATCCAGCCGCTGCGCACAACGTCGGCGGCGGCGCGGGCCTCTTCCTCGTCGGTGTACGGGCGGCTGAATCGAATATCGCTGCCAGTGCTCACCGTCGCTCCGTCAGTGCAGCGAGGC
>CBDTYP010000018.1:0-20123 GCA_965364645.1 uncultured Gammaproteobacteria bacterium
CGCCTCGTGACTGCCTTCGTCCGTCTCGACCCGGTAGCCGGGCCCGTCGCGGCCGGCGATGCGGGTCACACGGGCGCGCAGGAAGCGCGCCCCGCGGGCCTCAGCCTTTGCCGCGAGCACCTTGCCGAGGCGCCCCGGATTGACCGTGCGCCCCTGCTGCCTGATCGCGACCGCCGACTGGAACGCCGATGAGACTTCCGGCTCGAGCTCCTGGATCTCACCGCCCTTCAGGACTTCGAGGGGCACGCCCCGCTCCCGGCGCAGCCGCCAGGGCAGGGCATCGGGGTCGGCGCCCTTCGGATCCCGGTACAGATGCAGATAGAGGCAGTCCCGCACCAGCGCGTCCTCGCCGGTGTCGGCCAGCAGCTGGCGGTAGAGCTCCACGCTCGAGCGGTTGACGGCCAGCATGGCGTCGGCGATGGCGGGAAGGCGCGAGGGGGTGCCCGCACGGAGAAACTCTATCAACCACGGCAGCATCCGCGGCGCGTAGGACCAGCGGATGGACAAGGGCCCTTCCGGATCCAGCAGCCACTTCGGCACCTGCTTCCAGAGTCCGGGCATGGACTGCGGCACGCAGGACCATGGCGAGATCACGCCGGCATTGCCGTAGCTCGTCGCCTCCGCGGGGCCCTCCCGGTCGATGACCGTCACGTCGAACCCTTTGTCCTGCAGGGCGAGCGTCGCGCAGATGCCGACAATGCCGGCACCGATAACGATCGCGTCTCTCGCCTCGGTCTCAGGCAACTTCGGGAACGGCCTCGCGATTCTGCCGCCAGGCCCAGATCTGTTGGATGAAGACCGGAGTCGCGATCACCAGCGCGTAGATGTCGCTGTTGGCGCCCGGCGCGACCATGAAGATCGCGGCGAGCGCCATCAGTATGCGCATGGGCGTCGGCATGCGAGCTATGAAGTAACTGCTGACCGCCGTCGCCATCATGGCGACGCCGATGGCGCAGGTGAGCGCGGTTTCGAGGAACGCGGGCCAGGTGAAGTAGTCGTCGAGGACGAGCAGCATCGCCGGTGAGTAGACGAACACCATGGGCACCAGCAGCTTGGCGATGCCGAGGGAGAACGCGGAGACACCGGTGCGGAAGGGGTTCGACCCGGCGATGGCGGCCGCCGCGTAGGCCGACGTGCAGACCGGCGGCGTGATCTCGGAGATGACGCCGTAGTAGAGCACGAACAGATGGGATGCGAGCGGTGGAATCCCGAGGTTCGCCAGCGCGGGTTGGGCGACGGTGACGAGCATGATGTAGAGCGCGGTCGTCGGCAGCCCGGCACCCATCAGGATACAGGTCATGGCGATCAACAGCAGCGACACGAACAGCGTGAGACCCTCGACGGTTATGGTCATCAGCGGAAACCAGGCGATCATGGCGTGGAGGCCCTCGGCCATGGTCAGCGCGCTGTTGGTGACCATGAAGCCGAGTCGGAAGCCGAGCCCCGTGGAATTCACGACCCCGACCACGATACCGATCGCGGCTCCGACCGCGCCTACGGCGAGCGCGTACTTGACGCCGACCGTGCAGCCTTCGAGCACGTCCCGCACGCTCATGCGATGCATCGGGTTCACGAACCCGATCACGAGTGCCGAGGTAATCCCCCAGAACGCCGCCATGTGCGGCGAGTAGCCGCTGAACAACACATAGATCAGCACCACCAGGGGGACGACCGTCGGCCAGCCCTGCTTGATGACGCTCATGAGCCTCGGAATTTCTTCCGACGGCATGCCCTTCAGGCCCAGGCGCTTGGCCTGGAAGTGCACGATGCAGAGCACGCCGACGTAGTGCATGGCCGCCGGCACGGTGGCGGCGATGACGATGGTGGTGTAGGGCACCTCGAGAAACTCGGCCATGACGAAGGCGGCGGCCCCCATGATGGGCGGGGTGATCTGCCCGCCGGCGCTGGATGCCGCCTCGACGCCGCCGGCGAGGTGGCCGGGATAGCCCATGCGCTTCATGTTGGGGATGGTCAGAGAGCCCGTCGAAACGGTGTTGGCGATGGACGACCCGGAGATGGTGCCGAAGAATGCCGAGGAGACCACGCTCACCTTGGCGAGGCCGCCTGTATAGCGCCCGGCGATCACCGTCGCGATGTCGACGAAGAACTGCCCGAGACCCATGCGTTGGGCGAGGATGCCGAACAAGACGAACTGGAACACCACCGTTGAAACGATCCACAGGGTGATGCCGTAGATCCCCTCGGCAGGGAAGTACATGTTGTTGACGTATTGCGCCCAGGTGATGCCCGGATGCTTGAGCACCTGTACCGGAATGTATTGCCCGAAGATCGCGTACCCGGTGAATACGAGGATGATGATGGGCACGATGATGCCGAGGGTGCGGCGGACGGCTTCCAGCAGCACGAGGATGAGAAGCGTGCCGAATACCACGTCGATGGGCGCGGGATTGCCTTGGCGCAGGACCTGCTCGGGAAGGTTGAAATGGAAGCCGAGGAAATTGATGTCGGTCTCGTACCAGGTGATGCCGATATAGAGCGCGGCGAAAACGCCGATAACGATGAACAGCCAATCCCAGAGGGGTACGTTGCCGTAGCGCCACCAGCTGTTGCGGTGCAGCTCCCAGGCGTTCTTCCTCTTGAATGCTGGAAAACCGATGAATACCAGCAGGATTACACCCGACATGTGGAATCCCATGTGCCAGTAATCCACGGGCACGCCGGTTCCCGCCGTGATGTAGTGATAGGCAGCGAAAACGACGGAGAAAGCGAAGGTGAACTTGATGAGCCAGGGGCCGATGGCGCGGGTATGCAGACCGGAATCGAGCTTCTCTTCGAGCTCCTCGATCTTCTTGATGTCGAGTTCCGCCATGCATCCTCTCCCTGGTGACAGGTCGTAGTCGTTGGTGTTGTTGTCAGAGGGTGCAGGCGGGCGCGCGACGCCCGCCTGCACCAGGTCGCGAGGCTCTTACTTAATCAAGCCGACTTCTTTGTAGTACTTCTCTGCGCCGGGGTGCACGGGAATCAGCACACCCTTGAGGGCGGTCTCCTGACGGATGGCCTTACCCTTCGAGTGACCCTTGTCCAGGAGCTTGCGGGTGTTCTTGTTCCACAGCGCCTTGGTCACGTCGTAGATGAGATCGGCGGGCTGATCGACGGAGGTGATCAGCTGGCCGTTGACCGCCACGGTCGGCACGTCGTAGGTAATGGTCTCGTAGGTGCCGGCGGGGATCATGGACTCGACGTAGTAGGGGATGATGCCGTTGATCGCCTTGCGCTCCGCGTCGGAGAACTTGTAGAGCTCGAAACCCTTGGTGGCGCCCAGCTGGATCAACGCGGCAAACGGCGTACCGCCCGCGTAGAAGAAGGCATCCAGCTGACCGTCGGCCAGGCGCTGCGAGCTCTGGGAGAGACCCAGTTCCTGCTCGTCGGCCTTGATGCCGTAGTGCTTGAGGATCATGCGTACCGAGACCTGGGTGCCGGAGCCGGCGGCGGCGACGCCGACGCGCTTACCGTTCAGGTCCTTCAGGCTGCCGAGCTTCTCGCCCTTCGGCAGTACGAGATGCATGTCTTCCGGATACAGATTGGCGATCACGCGGATGTTCTGGCGCTTGTTGCCGACGAACTTGCCCTCGCCGTTGTAGCCCTGGGTGACGCTCTGCGCACCGGCGAGACCCGCATCCAGCTGGCCCGCATCGATGGCATTGACGTTGGCTACGGAGGCGTTGGTCGACACCGCGATGGCGACGAGTCCGGGCACACCGCAGCTACCACCCTTCTCGCAGGGCCGGGAGCCCGGCGGGTTGGAGATGGCGTTGGCGATCAGCCCGCCGATGGGGAAGTAGGTGCCGCCGGCGCCGCCGGTGCCGATGCGGAAGAATTTCATGTCCTGGGCCTGGGTGACTCCGCCTGCCAGGGTCAGCCCGGCGCTGACGGCGGCCAGAAATACGCCAAGTTTTCCTTTCAGCTTCATTCTCAGTCTCCTGCTCGTTGTTGCTATGTCGTGGGACCGATTTCCGCGCCTTTATCCGTGCGGGAACGGGTCGTCCTCGAGAAATGGTGGTGGCGCGTCGGCCAGGGCGATGCTGCCCCGAGTGAGATATCCGGCGCGGCTATTCATTGCCGCTTGGCCCCGGCCAGTCCCTTTCCCAACGACGGAGTATGGGGAGGAGGCGGGGGGGAACTCAAGCAAATATCGCCGGTATATTGATCCCGGGCACTGTCGGGAGCAATTCCGGCGGCTACCGAGAGCGCCACACGCGCTTCTTCTCCAGCCGCCAGACCACGGCGGCCGCCGCGGCATAGTAGGCCAACAGGCCCGCGGCGACCATCTCCGTGGTCAGCCACGGGGGCACCGGGGCGAATACGATGCCCGCCTGGATAATGGCCAGCACCAGCCCGAAGACCACGAAGCCGTATCCTCCGCCCTTGCCCGTTGGCGTGGTCGCGCGCAGGTACATGATCATGCAGCCGAAGAACAAGCCGATTTCCAACAGGAATGCCCAGACGGGATAGTTCCACAGGCCGAGGCCGATCTTGTCCATGTCGTCGTACAGGGGCAGGTCCGGGCGGTGGACCGGGATGTCGAGAAGCCAGTGGGAAAGGACCGCGAGCGCGACGAGCAGGGCGGGTCTCACCACCCCCCGGGGCGGCACGAACGATTTGTACAGGAAGAAGACCGCCGCGCAGACGATGAGCACGGCAACGAGGCTGTGGCTGTAGGGCATGTAGTAGAGATCCAGCGGCACCGACGGCAGAGCGGGCTCGACCCGCGCCTTCTCGACCCCCAGCAGGAGCAGGCTCGTCCAGAAGACATCCATGAGCTGGACCGCCACGAACAGCACCCAGAGGGGGACGTCCCGAGTCTTGCTCTTGATCGCGAAGCTTGCGCTGTAGTGTCCGATGAGCATTTCTTTCAGGGCCTCGCGAGTGTGGTGGCTGCGAGCCCGGCGGCGGGACGATCGGGCTTGAGCCGATCCAGACGACGAAGCTCGGCGACGATTCCGTGTTTTTCGAAGATGGCGCGTGCCTTCGACGCGTACTCGTCGGCCTTGTCGGGAAATACCCTCGCGGCCTCGTAGTAGGCGATGCCCGCCTGCCATCGATCCGGGCTCTCGTCCATCGCTTTGAATGCCTGCTGGAAGAGAGATTGGGAATGCTTCGCCCCTTTCGTGAATGCCTTGTAGCAGGCCTTTACCCTCAGGCCGGGGCCAAGGACATAGGGGTAGCGCCTGCCGAGCCGGATGGAGTAGTTCATGCCCTGCTTGACGATGGCGTGCAGACGCTTGGCGGCGACCGCGTCGCAGCCCTGCTCGAGCCCGAACAACGCGGCCTCGGCAGCATGCACCCAGGCTATCTGGGGCGTGCGGATGGGAAGATTCGCCTTGTGCTTTCTGAGCGCCGACATGGCCTGATCGGCGAGCCATCCCGCGCTGGTGGCGTCGCCCTCGCGCACGGCAATCGCGCAGAGGTGGCCCTGGGCGAGGATCTGCGTGCCGAAGTCACTGGATTCGATGGCGAAGGGTATGGCCTTGCGCACCTCTTGCTTCGCCTGCTCCGGGTCCTCTCTTCCGAGCAGATAACGGTAGAACGGTCTCCAGCACTTCGCCCAGGCCAGGTGAAGCTTGGAATCCAACTCCGTGGCCAGCTCCTCGACCTCGCCGAACAGCTTGTCCGTCATGTCGAAATCCGAGGCAAGCGTATAGGCCGCGGTTATGGCGCCGAGCCCGGTGAGCTGCTCCCACATCCCGCCAATCTGCTTGAAGATCTGTACGCCTTTCTCGAAACCCTGGTTACTCTTCAGTGGCTCGTTGCTCCACAAGCCGAGCGACCCCGCGCGCATGTACACCTGGCCGAGGACCATAGGATTATCCGTCTGCTCGGCGAGAAGCAGGCCGCGATCGCAATAGGCGGATGCGCGCTCTGCGAACCCCTGGGCCATCATGGCGGCGGCGTAATTGCTGTAGGCGAGACTGAGCTCCGCGGGAGTCTGCAGGCGCTCGGCGACCTTCACGAGGTTCACGACCGTCCAGGCGGTCTTCTTCAGGTTACTGAAGAAGTAGATCTTGCCGAGAAGAATCATGACCTCGAACTGCTTCTCGTAACGGATCCGCCTCTCCCCGACGGCACGCTTCTCGGGCACACGCAGGGCGAGCCTGATCCCGCGACCGGCGAGCTGCCAGAGGATGGACAGAACCACGGCTTGTTCCCTGCGCGGAATTTTCCGGCCGAGGAGTCTGAGCGCGGTCTCCAGCTCCTCGATGGCCTTCGCCGCGTGTCCCTCTTCCTGGTAGACATGGCCGAGCCCGATATGAAAATCCGCCCGCCGCACGGGCGGCGCAGGGCGTTCCAGGCATTGGGTCAGAAGATCGATCGCTTCTGTGTACATGCCCGCCTGGCGGTACACCCGGGCCAGCTGCTCGCGAACCATCTGGCGTTCATCCGAGCGGCCGTCGTGCTCGCTGCGCCCGAGAATCTCCAGGGCCCTCGTGAAATGAAAGACAGCGTCCTGATTGGCGAACTTGTCCGCCGCCTGCCGTCCGGCGGTGATGGCATAGGTCAGCCCCTTCTCGAGCTCGTTGCCGGCGAGAAAGTGGTAGGCAAGCAGATCGGCCTGCTTATCGGCGGCGCCTTCGGCGTCGGCTTCCAGCTGCGTTGCAACGATCTTGTGCAGGGCCTCGCGCCGTTCCAGCGGCAGGGTCTCGTAGGCGACATCGCGGATAACCGCGTGCTTGAAGTAATAGGTGAGAGGCGCGTTGCCCGCGACCGGGATCAGGTCGAGGGCCTCGAGCGTCGTCAGAATCTCGCCGAGGGCGGTGATCTTCAACGTGTCCGGCAACAGCACCTTCACGAGCTCGTAGGCAAATACCCGGCCGATGACCGATGCGATGCGTAAAACGGTCTTCTGATCCTCGTTCAGCTGGTCGATGCGGGTCAGCACGAGGTCCTGCAGCGTCTCAGGCAGCTGGACTTTGCGGGCATCCGATCGCAGACGTGCCCTGCCGGAGTCGGCGGTGGTAAGAATCTCCTGCTCGTGCAGATTCCGTACGATTGACTCGATATAGAACGGGTTGCCCTCGGCCTTCTCCAGTATCTGATCCTCGAGCTCGGCATCGGGCTCCTGGAGGGCGAGCCTGGCGCGGAGCAGGGTGCGCGCACCTTCCTCTGAGAGCGGCCCGAGCTTCAGCGCATGGAAATTCGAGAGCTGCTCGAGAGTCGAAAGGGGCTCCCGGGTTCTGGTCAGCAGGACGACGAGAACAGCCGCATCGGAGAGTCGTTGACAGAGAAACTCGATCAAGCGCAGCGATGCGTCGTCGATCCAGTGCACGTCCTCGAAGCAGAAGACCAGCGGGCGGGTGGACGCTCGACGTTCGATGAGCTGCTGGATAATGAGATAGATGCGGCGGGTCTTCTGGCCCGGATCGAGATCCCTCGTCAGTGCGGTCTCGTCGGCGGGGATGGCCATGGTCCGTGCGATGACGGGGCTCCACTCCTCGCTCACACCCTCCAGATCGCGAATGACTCCGGATATCTTCTCGCAGGCGGTCTCCGGAGAATCTCCGTGGGTGATGTCGAAGAACTCCAGCAGGAGTCCCCGCCACGGGGAGTAGGCGATGAACTGCTCGTAGGAGTAGCAGAGCCCCACGTAGGTGCTGGCCCCGGAATCGCGCAGCTCGTGCAGGAAGGCGCTCATGAGGCGCGACTTACCCGATCCGGGGTCGCCGACGACGGCACATACGCTGGGCGCGCCCCCGCGGGATTCGCGGTGCAGGTCCAGCAAAGACGACAACTCGTCGCCACGGCCGATCATCTGCTCGCTGAAGTGCAGGAGGGCGCCCTGATTGCGGGTCGCCTCTGAATGCAGTCTGCAGATCGTGATCGGTTGGGGGAGCCCCTTGAGGGTGACGTTGGGGATCTCGGTGGTCACGAGCCTGTCATCGAAGCGCTCGTTAGTCGTCGTGTCGAGATAGATTCCGCCGGCTTCGGCATAGGTCATCATGCGCGCCGCCAGATTCACGACCTCCCCGGTTATGGTGTAGTCCTTCCTCCGGGGTGCCCCGATGTCGCCGCAATAACCGAATCCCGTCGCCATGCCGATCTGCGCCGAGATTCGATAGGGCAAGGGCGGATCCGAGAGCTTGAGAGCCAGCCTTCCCGCCAGGGTGCATTTGTTCTCCATGGCCGTGGGAGCGCCGAGCATGAAGAAGAACACGAACCCTTTGTCACCGAGCTCGACACGGTTGAGGATCGCCCCGTAAGCCTTGGCGCTTTCCTGCACGAATCGATAGATCTCGTTCAACCTGGCCAGCGCGACATCGACATCCCCGGCGACGGGCACATCGGTGAACCTGACGAAGAGACAGGTGACCTCTCGATAGTCCCCCCAGTAGTCGGAGTGGCTCGTGGTGGCGTTGCGAAAGAGAACGGGCTCCATGAAGTGCGCGCAGTCCTCCAGTAGTTTCCATTCGTCGCTGGCCGGGGCGACCTGTTCCGTGGGCGCGGCAGCGCGGGCGAAACCCTCGCTCGACTCGAGCCTGACGAAGCCATTGACCGGATGACCGGTCTTCGGCTCGGGGAGAATGTCCCAGATGTCGGGCGCGACAAGGATGTCGCCGCCTTGCGCGTGATGCTCCGCGTCGATCGCGCGTTGGATGGGCTCGCCGAGCAGCAACGGCGTATACCAAAAGTCCTCGTGACCGAGCAGCAGGTAGTGATAATCGCCGAAGCTGATGCCGAACTTGAGCAGCATGTTGTGGCGTTGGCCGAGCGCCTCCAGGTTTTCGTAGGGGGCGAGGGAGGAACGCAGGTGGGTCGCGCAGGCAACGGCCCGGGAAACGCTCTGGGCGTCGGACTCGCGCGCCCGGCTTGCGAACCCGACCAGCATGGCATCGCCGGCGAAATTGTATACGTCTCCGCCGTAGGCATAGATCCCGTCGACGAGCTCACTGAAGTAATCGCTGAGTACTCCCTGCAGGGTCTCGATGCCTTTCTGGCCCGCGGAGCAGAAGGACAGGACGAAGGGCGTAAATCGGGCGAGATCCACGAACATCACCGACCCCTTCATGGGCTCCTGCTGGCGCGGCGGCCCAGGGTGCTCGCCGCGGATCTCCTCCAGGAGCTTGAGGGGCAGGTAGGAGGTTGCGGCGCGAAGCGCTCGCGCCGAGTCTACGCCTCCGGACGCCGTCTCCCGCTCAGAGCTCGGCATCTGGGACGTTTCCAGTGATCCCCTCCGCGACCATCTCCGAGAGGGCGGAGATGGTCGCGATAGGGTTGGCGCCGACGGCGGTGGGAATGATACCGCCGTCGGCGACGTACAGACCCCGATAGCCGAAGACCTGGCCGAAGGTCGCGCGCTCGGCGCTCACGACCCCGGACCCGGAATCGTCACCGAGAATGCACCCGCCGAGGGCGTGCACGCCAACGTTCCTGCGCGCCGGGGGGTACCAGGTGGGTAGTGGGACGTACTTCTTGGCCCCCACCGTGGCCGAGAAGTCGTTTCCCGCGCCGACGATGGCATCGTACAGGGGTTTGCTGTCCCGATAGGGCCAGTGAATCTCGATGTGCCCGTTGCTGTCGAGGCGCATGACGCCGTTGGCCTTGTCGAGGCCCATGCACAGCAGGACGCTCGTATTCTGCGAGACATCGTCGCTCAAGATGCTCGACAGCGCATAGCCGACGGAGCCGAGCGAGGCGCCCCTCAGCAGCCGGCTGGACACGCTCTTGATGGTCCGCCACAGCGCGCCGAGGCGCAGGAAGCCGGGCTTCAGGCCCTCGGTCAACCAGGCCGCGAAGGCAGGATAGGCGGCGTCCTCCAGGACGAACGCACGATCCCGGTCGAAGTCGTCCAGGAGATTGAAATCCGTGCGCTGGGTGATCACGGGACCGTAGTTCGGGACCGATTCCTCCTTGCCCCCCAGCACGAATCCGAGAAAGTCTCCGTTGGGTGAAAACTGCTGGCCGAGGCGATCGCTGATATTGGGCAGCGTGGCGAAGCGCTCCTTGCACCGGAGCAGGATCTCGGTGGAACCGAGGCTGCCGGCGGAGATCACTATGCGCCTGGCGCGCACGGAATCGAGCGCATCGTCGCCGGTACGCAAATCGCGAAAATACACCCGGTACCCGTGGGAACCGTCGGCGCCCGGGTCCTCGTCGCCCTCGGCGTTGAGCGCGGCAATCTTGTCCACCAGGTGCTCGGTGCGGATATCGGCCTGGTAGCGGTTCTCGGCCACGAACAGGTAGTTCAGATCCAGGGTATTCTTCGAATGCGTGTTGCACCCCACGTCGCATTCAGCGCAATAGACGCAGGACGTCTGCAGGGCACCGTAACGGTTCCGGTCCTGCTCGCCTATCGGTAACGGGTTTTCGAAGTCGTTGCCGAAGAAGACATTGATGTCCGTGAGCTTCGAGGATCGTCCGAGCTTCTCCGCCACCTCCCGGAAGCGCTCGGTGCGGACGATCCGCCGGCGCGGATCGTCGCCCTGGGGCACGGGGCGCGCTCCGAGGACCTCCTTCGCGACACCGTAGTAGGGCGCGAGATCGGATTTTTTGCAGGTTGCGGGCCAGCGATCGTCGAAGACGTCCTCCGGGGGCTCGAGGAAGACGTTGGCGTAGATGAGCGAGCCTCCGCCGAGTCCGGCGCAGACGACGACGTCCAGGTGGTCGAAGCAGCGCACGTCGAACATCCCGCGTGTGTCCTCGGAGCTCTTCATTCCCTGGGTCGCGCGATCTTCGGCCTGCACGTTCCAGAAGTTGCGTCCCATGTCGTGGGGCGAACGCGGGAAAGATCCCTTGGGGTAACGCTTGCCTCGCTCGAGAACCAACACCTGCCCCGGCCACTTCTTGCTCAACCGACAGGCGTTGATCGCTCCTCCGAATCCGGATCCGATTACGACGGCTTCATATTGATCCACGACACTTCCCCCCTTTGCTGGTCGTTGTCTGCGTTGAACGAGCTACCTCCCCCGATGCTTGACATAGGTGTTCCACAGATCGCCCATGAAGAATTGCCCGAACTTCATGATGGTCTCGGCCTCCTGCTTGTGGGACGCGGCGTTGGTCACGCGCATGGTGGAGACCAGCGCCATGAGCTCCTTGACGCCCAGGGAAATGACACCGGCGCCCACCACCGGGCCTTCCTTGTTGCTCCCTTCGTGCAGCTGGGTGTAGAGCGTCGTCGTCGCCTTCCACATCTCCGTCGCCGCTGCGTCGCGGACCTCCTTGCGCCCGGCCATGTAGTAGCCTTTCCCCTCGTGCTCGAAGGCGAGCTCGTACACCATCAATTTGAGCGTCGCGTCGGCGGTCGGCGAGAATAGATTGAACACGCCGGTGGGGGCCGGGATGCCCGTGCCGAACGGCGTGAAGTCCAGGTTGCCGGAAAGGCTCCCCAGATGCCTGGGGTCGGCGATGAATGCATCGAGGTCCTCGATGGTCACGGTGGCGTGCATGGCGAGCTCGCTCCCATCGAGCTGCCCACGGGATCTTCCCGCTTCCGGGTCGCTCTCGCCGAGCGCGAACCCTCCGGACATGGTCTCGTCGAACGTAAATCCAATCGGTCCAGTGCTCATGATCTTCCTCCCGGTCAACCCGACCCCTTGCGAATCTCGAATCGTTCACACGCCTGCCGTGCCTTCTCGGCGGTCGCCCGCGCCTGCTCGTCTTTGGTGAGATCCGGCCTGCGGAATCGCACGTGGTTGGCGAGCCGCTTACAGCCCACGGTCACCCACTGCTTCCAATGGGCCGCCCAGACCCTGACCGTGTCGTCCTTACCGGCGCTGGCGGCCGTGTAGCCATTGCTGCTGAAGTCCACATCCAGCACCCGGCCCTGATGGCCGCCGAAGCGGGCGAGGGCGAGGCCGCTGATGCTCCACAGGCGCACCGTTCCGTCGTCACCGCTGGTGAGGATGGCGCCGCCGTTACGGGGGCGGAACGACAGATCGTTGATGCGCCCGTTGTGGGCCTTGAACGAGTATCCATGCAGAGGACTCCGTGAGAGCGGCCAGGCCCAGACGGTGCCGTCCCTGCCGCCCGCCGCGGCGTGCTGTGCTGCCCGGTCGACGCCGACGCTGACGAGCCGGTGACCGGCCGGCACGCAGCCGCCGGATTTCTCGTCCGGCTTCACCGTCGCCGTGGCGGAGAGATCGATGCCCGACGGGTCGGACGGCTGCGGGCCCTTGCCGTCGGGGCCGGGACTCCTCGTATCGGCGAGCCTCCAGGCCGAGAGGCACGTGTCGGTGACGCCGACCAGCACGCGGCCGTTGTCGCTGAAGGCCAGATCCCGAACGGCGTCGCCCGCGAGCGGGATCTCGGCCCTCAGGCGGCCATCGTCGCTCGCGGTGATTCTTATGGTAGAGCGTGACGCCACCGCCACGAGCGAGCCGTCGCGATTGACGGTGAACGCGGAAACGAAGCCATCGACGGCGGCACGCCTGGGCCGCGGCCGCTCTTCGTCGAGGTCCCAGGTCACGACACCCTCGGCGGCGTTCGCGAGCACCAGCACCCGGGCGTTCTCGCTCAGTGCCAGGTCGTCGAGTCCGGTGGCGACATAGCTGCCGAGAGTCCTGCGCTTTCCGGATCGCGCCGTGCCCTTCCATTCCTCCACGTGGAGCGTGCGACGCCGGCCGCGGGTCTTCTTCCAGCCGGCGGCGACGAAGGTCACGGAGTCATCGGCCAGGGAAATGACCTTGGCGGAGAACTTGACGTGGTGAGGGAGCGCGATCTGACTGCTCAGCCAGTCGCCGGTGCGCACGGTCTCGTCCGAGCTGCCGACGACGATGCGCTTGTCGTCCGGGGAGATGGCCACGGAACGCACGGGCGCATCGATGCCCTTGAATACGGGCGCCAGGAGACTGCCGAACTCCTGGACGTCCTCCTCCACCTCCGCCAGAAGCACCACGTTGTCCGACGAGCCGCTGACGATGGCCTGGCCATCGTTTCGAAACACGAGCGAGTTGACCTGCGCCTCGTGCTCGCGCACCACGCCGACGACTTTCCCGTTCAGGTCCCAAACTTGAATGTTCTCGTCGCTGCCGCCGCTCGCGAACAGCTGACCGTCGGGGCTGAAGGCGACCGTGTTGATCGCACCCTGGTGGCCGCGGATGATTTCGGAGACGGGCGCCATGTTCCCGGCGTCCCAGATCCTGAGCGTGCCGTCGGCCGCGCCGCTGACCAGGCGGGTGCCATCGCGCTTGAAGGCGAGGGTGGTGATCGCCGCGCCGTCATGGCCGTCGACACTGCCGAGTTGCTTGCCGCGCGGGTCCCAGAAGCGAATGTTGCCCGCCGCGCTGGCGGTGACCACCACGCCGGAGGACGGGTTGAAGGCAACGGCCCGCACGGGGCCGTCGTGCTCCAGCGGGGCCGTGCCCAGTCGTTTGCCGGTCGCGGTCCATAATCGCGCGCTCCCGTCGTCGCTGCCCGTCACCAGACGAAATCCGTCCGGGCTGAACGCGAGCGCGTTGATCCTCTTCTCGTGAGCCGGGACTTCGAACAACGGGACGTGCAACTCAATCTTCTCGCTGAACTGGTGCGGCGCATCGGGCATGGCCCAGATCTTCAGCCAGCCCATGTCGCCGCCGCTCGCGGCCATGTGACCGAGGGGACTGATGGCTACCGCGGTCACCGGCGCGCCATGCCGTACCAGGTTGGTTTCCCAGGTTTCGTTGATTGCGCGGTTGAGACTGAACTGCAGCGGAGCCCGGACGTCGCCGCGGTCCTCATCGTAGCTGCGCCCGGCGGCGGCGATGGCCACCATGAGTCCAGCCACGGGCTCGACGGAGAGCAGGTTGACCACTTGATCGGTGGTTCGTGAGAGCTCCGTGGATATCCGCTGCTTCTCGACCTCGGATCTTTCCAGGAGCGCCCACACGGCCACGCCGAAGATCGCCAGCGCGGCCGCAGCGCCGCCGGCATTCAGCAACCAGCGGGTGCGCTGCTTTCGATTGCGCATTTGACGGCTGGCTGCCAGCAGCTTTCCCTCGTGGGGCAGCAGGGCGCGGGTGCCATCGAGTCCCCGTTCGACGACCGCGAGATCCCACTCGTCCAGGGGGACGCCCTTGCGCCCGTCCAGCCAATCCTTGCCGCGGTTGTCGAGGATGCGCCGTGCTCGCGGCCCGGGCAGATCCGAGATAGCCAGGCGTCGGCGCACGTGCGCGGCCAGGGTGTCGTGGGCGAGCCGTGTCGAGCGAACGCCGCCGACTTCCGCCTCGCCGGTCTCGGCGATGAGATAGAGATCCACCATCTGTTGCAGCAGGCTCGGCAGTCGTTCCGCCACCTGACGGTAGTGATCGTCGAGCTCGGGGCGGCTGCGGATGCCGGCCGTTCCGAGCGCGGTGGTGTGATAGGCGAGCAGGTCGATGGCGAGTCCCGATGCTACCTCGGCTTCGTGATCCACTCGCAGTCGCGCGATCTGCTGATCGACGAAGTCATCGAGCATGAGTCCCTCGTCGCGGAGCTCGCCGTAGAGCGCGCGGGTGAACTCCGGCGCGTGGGCCGCCCGCTCGGTGGCCGCGTGCCACAGCTTGGTCAGCAGGATCTCGAGGGTGGGCGCTATCGGCGAATCCGGGTCAGAGACCAAATCGTCGGCGATGGATTCCGCGAGCCCGGGCTCGATGCTGAGCCCGTATTGCTGGCGCAGGCGGCGGGTCCCGGTCAGTCCGTTGACCACCTCCGCGACCGCTTCCCGGTCGAGGCCTTCGAGGAACACCTTGCCGTGGCCGATGTTGCGGATCTCGAGCTGCTTCTGGACCTCCGGCAGCCACTCCTTGCGAAAGGCGAGCACCAGCCGCCCCCGCGGACGCGTCTCCGGATCACTGAAGAGCACTCTCAGGGCATCTGCGAGCTCCTCGAGCTCGACGGCCCCCCCGGCTCGCGGGCGCGTGAACACCTCTTCCAGCTGATCCAGGACCAGCACGATCGGCCGGTCCGCCTCCCGTTCCGCCGTGCGCCAGGCATCACGAAGCGCCGTGTCGCCGTGATGGGCACCGTGCCTATCGAGGGAGCTCGAGAGCAGCTCCAGCAGCGTACGGCGCGCGTCGCGGCGCACGTAGCGGGCATCGTGGTGCCAGTCGAGGCGCGGCAGGACGCCGGCATCGAGGAAAGAGGATTTGCCGACACCGGTCTGACCGTAAAGCAACACGAGCGAAGGAGCGTCGGCGGAAGTCAGAAGATCGTAGAGCAGACGAATCTCACGGCGCCGGCCGAAGAAGATCTCCGCATCGTCTCGGGTGAAGCGCTGTAGATAGCGAAAGGGGTTCGCGGGTAGCTCGAGGCGGGGAAGCCCCGGCAACCCGTGGCAGGGATCGGGTATCGGCAGGCGCCCCGCCGCCCGGTCGATGATCGGCATCATCGGGCACGCGTAGAGGGTCCCGGCGACGGTCTGGCGCTGCTGATCCATGAGCGCAAATCGCAGCAGGCCCACCACGGCGTTGTCGATCAGGACCGGCGCCCCCGAAAGCCCCTTGGCCGGCGCGCCGTTGCCGGCGGCCGCTTCCTCGCTGAAGAGCTGGAAGGCGGGGGCGCCGTCGAGCTCGGAGTTGTGGTCCTTGACCCGTCCCGACTGCA
Organism: uncultured Gammaproteobacteria bacterium; assembly: GCA_965364645.1. Classification (GTDB taxonomy): domain Bacteria; phylum Pseudomonadota; class Gammaproteobacteria; order HK1; family HK1; genus JAABYT01. Next base: position 15,514 of record CBDTYP010000018.1, read on the forward strand.
CCATGCCGTCGCGGGGGTTGGCGTCGGGGAAGCCGAAGGTCTCGAAGCCCGATCCGGTGCTCTGCCAGTCGGCCATGGGAATGGGCCGCGCGCGCGGCTTGTCGTGGCAGCTCAAGAGGACCCAGTCCTCGTGCGCATCCCACAGGTCCGCGTCGATCGTCGCTTCTGTTTCCATGTCGGGAAACGTGAGGCGGATGGTCCCGGGAATGGGTTCCGGTGGGTCGCTCCGCCGATTGGCGACCACGTGCAGCGCGGTCAGCACCATGCCGTCGCCCACGAGAAATCCCGTGCCCCTGCTCCTGACGGCCGGATTCTGCTCGTCCCCGAGGATCTCGATCTTGGCGATGGCCTGTCGAATCACGGCATCCATGGCAGGACTACATCCCCTCCGGGCCCTCGAAGTCCAGCAGCTCCGCGTTCAGCAGCCGATCGGACGCATCCAGATCCAGACGCGCATAGGTGGCGCCGAAACCTATCCAGCGATTGAGCTTGCCGGCGCCGAGATCGAGAACGAACTCGCGGAGCTTCTGTAGCGCCTCCTCGTCGGGTCCGGCGAGGATCTCCATGGGGAAGCGCATGACGTCCGCCCAGGTGCCCGTGTTGATGTAGAGCGCGTCGTCCTCCAGGACGACGCGCTTTGGGAGGTGGGTATGGCCGAACACGATACAGCGAAATCCGCCGCGGGCGAGCTCACCAGCCGCATCCAGGTACTCGCTCGCCGTCTCGGTGGAGCGATCGAAGCTCTTGTCGTCCTGCACCGCGCGGAGCGCTTTCAGGAGACTCGGTAGACGCCGCTCGACGTCGTCGTCGTTTCGCGCGAGCAGCAGGTTCGCGAGACCCATGGTGCGATCGAAGAAGTCGGCCGCGGAGATGTCCTCGCCGATGGACGCGGGCTGGCGGAACTCCTCGAGGAACGCGTCCGCGTCGGCACCCATGGCGTCGGAGACGATCGCCGCCAGCGCGTCGTCCCCGGAATCGCCTCGGCCAACCGGGACAGGCGACGGCGCGGCGCCCATGTCGTCGGCGAAGCTGCCGATGTCCTCGCCGAATGGTCCGCCCGGATCCCCGTCGGCATGGATGTCGCCGCCGAAACCGGGCATCGCTGCGCCGGAGAGCCTGTGCCTGGTCGCCTGCCCGACCATCAACGCCAGGCGGCCGAGCTTGACTCTCGCGCCGGGCTCCAGGGCCAGGAGGATCGGCACCGCGGCGCCCGTTTCCGGCTTGAGCAGATCGATGAATGGATAGGACGTCTTCACCGGGTTCATGACCGACGCGACGATGTGGCTTCCCGTGGGTGCGCTGAACTGGTGCTCGTCCGGGACAGTCTGATTACGCGACACGAGCGATCGGTGGCGGCGCAGGGCGTCATGGTCCACGACGTTGAACATGTCGTAACGATTGCCGTGCTCGATGAGAACATCGCCGATCACGTACGCCTCGCCGTCGTAGACGAAGTGAAACTGATGATGCCCCTCGACGCCCATCAGCTCCATGAGCCTCTTGCGCACCGGCGGAAGGGCGAGCTCGATGTCGTGATTGCCGAGCGTGATGGTTAGCCGGTGACCCCGTGAGAGCAGGTGTCCCAGGGCGTTGAAGAGTTCTTTGTCGCGTTCGACGATGGCCTCGAGCTTCCCGGTCGCCGTTTGCGGGTCCGCGATGAAGGGTTGCCAGCCGCCCGTCGCCGTATCGCCCTCGGCGAGAAAGTCGATGAAGTCGCCGTTTATCACCAGCTCGATTACGGGTTCGCCGGGTGGCTTGTCCGCGAGCGCGGCGACGAAGGTCGTGAGCTGGGGAACCTGCGTGCTGATGCGAAAGCCGCGGTCCTCCGGATCGCCGGAGTCCGGATAAACTCCGCCGACGTGGAGATCGGAAATGACGAACACCTGACGAGCCGGCTTTTCCATCGCTCCCCCCTTATCGAACCGAAGGCATGCCGCCCGTTGTCGAGCGGTCACAGCCGGTCTATGGCGTGCCGCCATAGATTATACCCGCTGGCAGTTGGCAGATGTGCAAAACGATCCCGCCGATGGACCGCGCTCCGGGCGTTTTGCTTACAATCCAAGTATCATCGTTCTCGGGGATCCGGCGACGCAAGAATCGTCGATCATTCGGTTCGGACACGCGACACGCCGTGGCCGCCAGAGAATCCAACTTCCGGGGGCATAGCCATGACCAGTGCCGATCGATCTCTTCGCATGTCGGCGCCCGAGACGATCTTCTTCAAGACGGCGGACGACGCGGAGCTGCGACTGATTCGTTACGAAGGCGGTGGGAAGGGGCCGGTCATGCTCGCGCCCGGCTTCGGCACCTCCACGTTGGCATTTTCCACCGCCACCGTGGAGACCAATCTTCCGGAGCTGCTGTTCGAGGCGGGCTACGACGTCTGGCTGTTCGACTATCGCTCGAGCCCGGAGCTGCCGGTCTCGTCCACGCAGTACACCCTCGACGACATCATCGCCGAGGATTGGCCCGCCGCCGTCGGCCGGGTCGTTGCCGAGACCGACGCCGACGACGTCCAGGTAGTCGCCCACTGCGTGGGCTCCGGGACGGTGCTGACCTCGCTCATGACCGGCCTCGAGCGGGTGCGCTCCGTGGTGGCATCCCAATTCACGCCCTACGTGGATTTCTCCACCAAGACCCAGCTGAAGGCGGGCACCCACCTGCCTTCGGTGCTCAACGTCATGGGCGTGGAGGGTCTCGATCCAGACTGCAACGAGAAGAACTGGGAGCAGCGCCTCATCGACACGGTGCTCGAGCATTATCCCACATGGGAGCGGTGCGACCTCGCCACCTGCCACCGCATCCTGTTTCTCTACGGGGAGGTGTTCAAGCACTCACTGCTGAACGATGACACCCACATGCAGGTGCACAGCATGTTCGGAAACGCCACCATGACTGCCTTCGAGCACCTGTCCGAGATCATCGTCCAGAGGCGAATGGTCAATAGCCGCGGCGAAGATGTCTATCTGCCCAGGCTCGGAGAGATCAAATGCCCGGTGGCCTTCATCCACGGCGAGGATAACCGCTTCATCATGCCCTCGGGGAGCGCCAGGACCTTCGAGGAGCTCAAGAAGCTGAACGGCCCGGAGCGCTATACCCGGCACGTCATCCCCAACTACGCGCACATGGATTGTTTCATCGGCAACGACGCGCATCGGGACGTATTCCCGGTCATCCTGGGCGAGCTCGACAGACACAACTGAGCGAGCTACCAGGCGGCCGCGAGTCGCAGCAACATGATCGGCGTGCACTCGGTAAAGTTGGTCTCGTCGATGACGATGGTGTTGTTGAAACGAAAGCTATCGGGCTTTGCGAGCTCCAACAGCAGTCTGGCGCGGGAGCTCTTCTCCGCATAGACGACGCCGTCGTAGGAGTCGTCGAGTCCGATCTGCGGTGTCTCCATGGTGTGCACCTGGAGATATCGGGTGAGCCCCAGATACCGCATATTGCGGAGCGCGAGATCCGCGTGCCGGGTACGCCAATAGGCCTGGCACGCGTCCCGGGTCGTTCCGTCGGGACGATTGACGAGAAAGCATATGTCGACGCGCTTGCGCTCGTCCCGGGCAGATTGGCCGTCGTACACGGTGTATTGCCTCTCGCTCCCGAGCACGGTGCACTCGGAGGCTCGCAGTCCCGGGTCGCGCAACAGCGCCAGCGCGGCATCGATGCGCGATGGTTCCGGGTTCCCGTCGAAGGTGAGCTGCAGGACACTATCGTAGAGCACCCCGTAGCGGAGCCGGTAGCGCGGCGGCGAAGCCCTTCCCAGGACGCGGCAGAGAAACGCCGTATAGGCGCGGGAGCGTGTGAGCTGCAGGAAAAACGACAGGATCCCGCGCGCACTCACATCCCGAAATACCTTCAGCGACGCGAGCCCGAGCTCTGCGCGCGCGTCGCGAAGTCTTGCGGCGAGATCCCTCTCGATGCTCCCGCGAAACGCGCTCGCGGAGATCCCCGCGCCCCGGCGCAGCAGAGCCGTGATGACGAACTCTTCGTGGGCGCGCGGTCGGGGCAGTGGCGTCGGCGCCAGTGAGTCGACGAACAGCAGGCGTTGCGGCCAGGTTCGCTTCTCTTGGTTCTCCAATTGGGCCATGAGTGTGGTAGGTGCGGTGTCGAATCGATTCGGGGCAGCCGGGACCGGGGTGGATCGAAGGGTTAGAATACCCTGCCGAATCAGAGACCGCAGCATTGACGAATTCATCACATCCGGGGCTGTTCGACGACGCCGGCGGCGAATTTCCCGGGCAGGTCGTCGGGGATGGCCCCCTGGCCGATCGCATGCGTCCGCGGACCCTGGCCGAGTACGTCGGCCAGGAGCACCTGCTGGGAGAGGGTATGCCGCTGCGCCGCCTCATCGAGGCCGGCAGTGTGCATTCGATGATCTTCTGGGGGCCGCCCGGCACGGGCAAGACGACCCTCGCGCGCCTGATCGCCAACCATGCCAAGGCGCAGTTCCTGACCGTGTCGGCGGTGCTGGCAGGCGTCAAGGACATCCGCAACGCCGTCGAGCAGGCGAAGCTCCACCGTCAGGCCAGCGGTGGCGACACCATCCTCTTCGTCGACGAGGTGCATCGCTTTAATAAGGTGCAGCAGGACGCCTTCCTGCCCCACGT